>CAYNYY010000029.1:0-1502 GCA_964401625.1 uncultured Candidatus Saccharibacteria bacterium | reverse complement strand
TACATTGACGATGCCAGAGCTTCATTGGGTTTCTTTGAGCTAATCTTTCATAATGACGACAACTTGAACATAATCTTGGGAGAGGAATATTCATTTTTCTATAAAATCTTAGTTCGCCAGCTGTAATTTTAAAAGCAGTTGAACATTGATGTTTACAATTACCAATATGTACACATTGAATTATCTCTTTAGTTATTGAATTATCAATATTCTTAATATCATCTGGTAAATTAATACTTTTTATAGTTATTTTGTAATTCTTATCTTCTTTTTTTATCCAACTATATCCTTTTTCTTCTGTCTCTTTTTGACTTAAAGGTAATAATTCATTAGCTACAGTTTCGTTATATGAAAAAGGAGAAATATCTTCTGGAAAGAATTCACCGTACTTATAAATATTACCACTTTTACTAATATAGGGCATATTATTCATTTGCTGTTTTATTTTGGTAACTGATTTTTTGTATTTTTCTTTAGAATATTGTTCATTTAGAATACAATATTGTTTATTACAAAGACCAACACACCCAAATAAATATGAAGAATTGTGGCAATTATACGAATATTCTATATTATGGCCATTAAATATAAAACGCGAAAAAAGTATTTTGTGTCCAGGGTAAACAGTAGAACTTTCATAAGCCAATTCAGAGTTTAACCCTGCATGATCTATATCATAAGAATTTAATACTTTAGAATATATTTGCCAGAGATATTTACAATCTTCTGCTCCATCAAAAACAGAAAAACATTCCTGACAATTTTTAGATTGCTCCATATTGTCTCCTGTACTATTCCTTGATCTTAGAATCCTTGCATATTTTCTAGGAAACTTTAAATTAAACTCATTAAATTTTTTTCTTATTTGAATTATTTTAGAGTAACTTCCAAGATTAATTTTTTCCAATTTCTTTTCATATCCTTCTTTAGTAAGTTGTTCATTGAACCAAGAATAGGAACCATTGTTTAAATTAACACATCCAAAACAGTTGTTACAATTCTTACAATTAAATAAAAAATAACTATCGTAACATCCTTCGCAATATTGGCTATATGATAAATTATAGTTTCGAATTGAGTCTATAACTTCATAATTCCAGTCACTTTTGGTAATACTATAACAGTCAACACAATCTTTACTATGAAAAATAAAAGATGAATAAAGGGTTTCTTCGTTAAAATCTCCACCTATAACTAAATAACAATTTTTATTTCCTTCAGTGATACTACAGTAATCACTATTTATAGAGTTAATGTTAAACAAACCTACATCGGGTACGTTTTGCCAAAGTTTTTGGAATTGAGAAAAAAATGATTTTGAAAAATTATACTCTTGTTGATATTTCATAGCATCCCAATTGTCTCCCCACCAAGAAGTATGGCAGTACACTTTTTGTTTTTTATCAGAAGAAAAGACAGAAATCATAGATTCTCTGTGTCCTGTCGCATTACATTTTCTTTTATAAAGAGTTCTTTCGTTTCGAAAGCACATTCTTCTAATC
>CAYNYY010000028.1:0-2027 GCA_964401625.1 uncultured Candidatus Saccharibacteria bacterium | reverse complement strand
AGATTAAAAAGTTACATGTGAAACATAGAGTGTAAAAAATGACTAGGCAAGACCTGTGGGGATACACAATTGGAAACCTTTACAAAAATATCTAGTCCTGCTATTACTATTAACTTAATAACTAATATTATCGGGTTAATTTGGTTCCTATTCTAGCCGACTTTTGGTTCTAGGTATAGATAGAATAAGTAAGCCCCACCTCTACTATATAGTCAAGGCGGGGCTTTTCGATCATTCTATTGTATTTTTTCATTAATTATTACACCAATCGCAATTACTCGAGAACATCATTATTCCCCCATAACTCTTCCCAATACTTACCTGTTTCTGGATCAACAATTGCAGTACCTACGTTATCTATTATCCTGTCTTTATTATAACCCTTTATCCAAGCACATATAAATTTTTTATTTCCTACAAATTGTATATAAACTGAGTCGAACCACGATCCAGGAACACTAGGTTTCTCTGAGGAAAATTTTTTAAATGTTTCGAGCATTTCTTCGATTTCTTTCTTTTCCATTTGGTTTTGTGTTACAGCACCACTCATACCACCACCATAATATTCTGGGTGTTTTTCCTTAAGTTCTTTATCTCGTTGTTTAGAAATTTTTATTGATTCAAGTAATTGTTTGGCATAAGTACGAGCAAGAATAGGATCAACATCTTTATATAATTTCACCAATTTATCTAATTCTGATTCTGATTCTGATTCCTTTTCTACTTCTTCATTTTTATTTAATCTCTCTATTTTTGATTTCATAATGTTTTTTCCCTCTCGGGGGATTATTCTTAATATTATAATTTTATTACCTTAATACTTTTTTGTCAAGTATTTGTTCGCTACATTCAACCTATAAGTGCAACACTTTCATTAAATACTTCTAATGGTGTTCTCCATCCAAGTCTCTTTCTGGGGCGGTTGTTAAGTGTCCTTTCAACAGTTTGGATAGCTTCTTCATCTATTAAAGCAAAATCTGTACCCTTTGGAAAGTAATGTCTGATGAGTCCGTTGGTATTCTCATTTGTTCCTCTTTCTCCTGAACAGTATGGATGAGCAAAGTAGCAAGATATCTGTAATTCTTTTTGTATTTTTTCATATGCAAAATTCTCTGTTCCATTATCCAATGTTAATGTTTTACACTTAATATCTTTTAAACGATTAATGAATACACTTGATGTTTCTTCCATTGTTTTATTTTTAATTTTAGATATTAAAACTAAACCAGTCTTTCTTTCAACTAAAGTATTAAGTCCAACCTTGCTTTTCATTGATACCACTGAATCTCCTTCCCAATGTCCCAGAGCTTTTCTTTTCTCTACTTCTTTTGGTCTTAAATCAATTGAAGTACCTTTATACCTAAGCACCCTTTGACTTTTTCTCATTTCTTTAACCGTTCTTCTTTTATGTCTTCGTTTAAGATATATTCTTAAATCTTGATGATTTGGTTTTATATATCCATATCCATCTCTGTGAACTTGATTATATATGTATTGATATATGGCTTCAATGGAGATCGACCTATTATCTTGGCAATATTTCTAATTGAGGTATTTTGCCAAAGTAATTCTTGGATTTTTTCACGTTCCTCAATATTTAAATGCTTATATTTCATATACTTCTATTTTATCAGAAGTGTTGCACTTACTTGTTGAACTGACACACAGTTAACCTTATGGGGTGACAAACATGATAGATTGGGGTGACAAAGGTTAACTATCATTAATTATAAAAGCGAAAGTTTTAAAGATAATATGGCAAATAAAAATCAAGTAGCAGTATATCCACATAAAGTAAGAACAAAATGGTATTTCTTAACTGAAAGAGTGGCTAAAATAGTCAATGAAGTTTGTGACTTATACTGTATATCTAGGAAAACATACTATAAATGGAAAAGGAAAGATTTGGGAAGTAGAGCCTATACTTCAAAGAAAGAGCATCCTGATACAAAGAGATTAAAGGAGAGATTAAGAGGAATTAAGAGAAATATTGATAGTTTCTAATGATAAGTTCCATTTTTCGGTTG
>CAYNYY010000027.1:0-2028 GCA_964401625.1 uncultured Candidatus Saccharibacteria bacterium | reverse complement strand
CTTTACCCAACTTCTGCTATCGCGCGTTTCGGGTAAAGTATAAAAATTCAATTCTTATAGCATTAGTATGTAACTCATTAGGTTTTATTTAGTGGTTTCTATTTTCTATTTTCTATATTCTATTTTCTATATTCTATTTTCTATATTGACAGTTAGTTATTGATTAGGTTAAAATACCATTATAAGAGTATAGAAATCTTATAAAACAATGAAATAAGATAGGATTTTATTAGTCACAAAATCTTTAGTAGAAAATTATCAATAACTTTTTTGAATTAACATTATGGTATATGGATATTATGGGAATATGGGGATGTATAGTATTTTAGGTGGATTTTTCTCATTCCTAATGTGGATTTTAATTATTATTTTAATAATCTGGATTATTAGAAATTATTCTTCTCTTAAAAGAGATGATAAGAAAGATAGTAATTCTCTCGATATATTAAAAGAACGTTACGCAAAAGGAGAAATAGAAAGGGAAGAGTTTGAGACCAAAAGAAAGGATTTATTGAAGTAAATTTATTTACTTCAATATGAGGAAGCGTGGCTGAGTGGTTGAAGGCACCGCTTTCGAAAAGCGGCATACGAGTAAAATCGTATCGTGAGTTCAAATCTCACCGCTTCCGCATTTATAATAGTTTACTCCCAAAAAAATCTTATTAAGAATAGCTTTTAACTTTTCTTGCTATAAATTGGTATATTTTGTAATATGTCAATGTAATAGTAATAATATAAAAATACAAAAATATGAATATATTTAATCGTAATAGAAATAGGGCAGAGAATCCAAATATAGCAAAAGGTCGTGTTTTTGATGATCTTGTTAACAAAATCAAGCAAGAAGAAGGTGATTCAGAAAAAAAGATACCTCAAAATAAATTTTTTACAGCAAGAGAATGGTTTGAAAGATCTTATCATGGAGAAAAGATAGAAGATTTACCCGAAGATGTTGTTAGTAGGTCAACACCGGAAGAGATTGAAGCTTTAATGAAAAAATATGCTTACCTAGTTTCTAAAGATGAAGTTTCACCAAAAGATAGTCAGACTGACCTTTTTGATCAAGAAAAATAATAGTAAAAGAATAATTTGAGCGATTAGCTCAGTTGGTAGAGTGACCCCTTGACGTGGGGTAGGTCACAGGTTCGAATCCTGTATCGCTCACAATCAATTTACTTTTCTATAAAATGATCCCCAAAGGCTTATTATGTTTAATAATAAGCCTTTGGAAGTATACCTTAAATAATTTAGTTATGAATTTGACTCATATTATGATTATTGAATATAAAAAAAATGAATGTTTGTGCGATAAAAGTTAATAATAATTATACACCTGTTTTCCACAATAACGATTTGACAGAAGTTTTGATTAAAAGTATAACTTAGCTATTGACACACAAGTCGTATGTTTGTTTAATTTTATTAATTTATATTAACTAATTATCAATAAGTTCTTGAGGCTCGTTTAATTTAATTTAAATAATATCTTAAATTTGAATCAAGATTAATCTTTGGTAAATCAATTAAATAATATGTTTACACTAATAAATAATAAGGTCTTAGCCTTATTAAAAAGAAAAAAAGAAAATTCTTTCAATAATGTTTTTATTGTCGGTATTTTTATTATGATGTTTTTTGTCGGAGGTCTCTTTACAGTCAATTTAGCTCACGCTGCAACAACATGGACTGTTGATGTAAATTCTAATGTTACTGATTGTGTTGCTGCGACCACGGATGCTACTAGTGCAATTACAACTTGTAAAACTATCCAATCTGCAATTGATGCAGCTTCAAATGGCGATACGATCGATGTCGCCCCTGGGACTTATACTGGAAATATAAATATAAATGTACCTCTTCTTACTCTGCAAAGTTATTCGGGAAACGCATCAGACACAACCATCACTGGTCGAGTAGAACTCAGTGCTAATAATGACACAGTTCAAAACCTCACCATCACGAACCCTAATGGTAATTTTGGTGTGCTTATTAATGGTGTAAACGATGCAACTGTAATGGACAATATAG
>CAYNYY010000026.1:0-2430 GCA_964401625.1 uncultured Candidatus Saccharibacteria bacterium | reverse complement strand
TTGGAATTATTTTCATCCCAAATAGCACGTACTTCTCTGTCCTCAAAAAAACGTATGGATATTTTTTCCTTACTCATATTTTATTTCCTAATTTCTGTTATTATCTGCTTGCCCACAACGGACAAGTATATGAGCAGTGGCGGAATTTTTAGCACTTAATTTCTTATTTGTACTGTTGTTAAATTATTCATATTAGTTTCATTTATAGCACTATACCAGCCATTGCTTATATACAATGTTGTGGGTAGTTATTCTTTATCATCTATTCCTTTATTTTTCCCTTCTTCTAAACTTAAGATTGATTTACCAGAAGTGTTTATAAACTCTAAAGTTTTAGATGATTTCTTAATTGAATTTATTAATTTTTCCTTTTCTTCTTGTTCTGAAGTTTTGTCTTCATCCGTACTTTGAGGAAGGGGTTCTACTCGAATATCAAGATTAAACCCATTATCAATTCTATTTGCAATTTTATTAAATGAAATGGTTAGTCCAGAAATAAGCTCATTCTTCCTACCATTATCTTTTCCTTTATAGTGGTTTTTAATCATTTCTTTAGCTAATTTTACAATTTCAACCTCCATAGTTTTATTTGCATACTCTTCAATTCCTTTAGTTTTTTCTTCAGGTACTCCTTTGTCTTTTAATTGGTTTCTTAAGTTTTTAATTTCCAAAATAGTTTTGTAAGTATTAAGAATTTTTTCAGTTGCAATTATCAAAATATTTCCAATAAGCAAAGAAAGTTCTATATAGAGAGTATAGTCGCTAGAAGAAATAGTATTTACTTTAAACTCTTGTTTCTCTCCAGTTATTACTTCAGAGATGTTATTTAGAATAAAATTCAATTCAGCAATTTCTTTTTTCAGAGAACTTAAATTTTCTTTAGTGTATTCTCTTGGAATTAAATAACTCAATTCACAATGACCAGGCTCTAATTCCTCTTTACCAATCTTTAACCCAGAAAACCCAGCTACAATTTGATTTAAAGCATTATAAAAAGCTTGCGTTTCGCTTAAAATTTTATTTATTTCTTCTAAAGCAACAGATGGAGTTATTTGATTTCCGATAAAAGCTTTCTCAATTCTAGTTTTTAAATTTTTCCCTACTAATTCTGCTCCACCTATATCTTGTACTATCTGTTTCAATATGGGACTATACTCATTAGAAGGAGCAGATTCTAAATAATCAAATAACTGCTTTTTCGCTTTTGACAAATTTTGTTGATGAACCGCTTGTTGCGGTTGATTAACAACGTTTTGTAAATGGTTCCGTAATTGAGTAAGGACATTTACAACATTTATCTTGTCAAATTCTGCTTTTAATTCGCTTGTAACTTTAAATAATTTTTCTGCATTCATTTTATATATCTCCTTAAATTACGCACAACGATTTGGCTATGAAATGTAGGGCATTTGTAACTCGTCATTATCAGCCGAGAAGAATGTTTGTTGAGAACACTAAACTCTCGGAAATCACTGTCTGCCCTATATTTTATAGCCTTTGTTGGGCACTGTTTTTATTTTCATAATTATTTTGTTGATGACACCATTATATTTATCATCAGTTGTTATATCGCCATAGTATTTATCAGTCAAGTAAGTTGGAATTTTTGAATTGTCTAATACTAATGGAAAAACTTGAAGTTTCTTAGAGTTAATTTCAGTTGTCATTGCAATACTTAACTCTTTTTTTACCCAATCAGAAGTTATTGAATTTTTAGATATTAAAGCGATTAGATATTTAACTTTACCAAGTCCTTCAGATATTCTTTCAATTATTGAGTCACCTATATCTAATTGCCCTTCATCAATCCATGATTTGATACCAACCCGATTCAGGTCACCTGCTATTTTTCGAGCTTGAGTTTTATCACGATGGTCATAACTTATAAAAACTTCAGGTTCTGATTCCGAAATGGAATAGATTATACCTACATAATCAATGTCCCATCTAACAGTTCTCCCAATTTTAATTTCCAGTTCTTGAAAGGGCAGAAAGGCTAATCGATCATTCCATAAGTCCCACGTGTATATTGTTTGACAATTATTTAGAGGTTTGATTTTAGGAAAATTGTTAGGTAGTGGGGGACGATGAAAGTAATCCGAATGTTCTTGAGGAATAATCCTTAATCCAAAGGAATCAATATTTTTTTCATTAAGTTCAATGTCTGTGCGACCATCATAATCCTTGGAGTGCAATCCCCCAAAACGCCTTTTGGATGCTATCACAAGGTAACCCTTTTCAAAATCCATTATAGCTTTAAGTGGTAATGGAATACTCCATTTAACGATAGTAGAATCAATTCCAAATGAATCAGTTCTTGATGAAGCTCCTAATATGGCTGTGGTATTACCCGAAAAACTTCCTTTAGGATGTCCATTTCGGTTTTCTTCAGTTCCAGTAATACCCTCAACTATATTTAAGTCACTTCCT
>CAYNYY010000025.1:0-2691 GCA_964401625.1 uncultured Candidatus Saccharibacteria bacterium | reverse complement strand
TCTAAACTATGCAAAAATATGCTAAACTATGCAACTATCACTCTAAACTATGCAAAAATATAGTAATTTATATATTTATAACGAAAAATGTGCATCTTTGAATTTTTACAAAGTAAAATAAGGACAAAAAGATATTCGCTTTCATTTTTCCAGTCTTTTTTCTAAATTTTGGAAAGTATTTGAATTGTTCTGTGTTTATAGCGTAATCACACTTTATAAAGAAACGGTTTGATTTACAAAATTGGCAGGGTATGTGGTTTAAGTATTTAGGAATACAACCTTTGTAAGAGTATTTTTGAACATTTCTATTCACTAAATTAAGGTATTCAGGTCAGGAAATTGTTTCTAAGTGTTCAATAAGATTATTAATAAATCGATTCATGCATTTGAACTTATCTCCAGGAAAAGCAGTATGTTCATTTAATTCTATCAGTTTCGGGCCATCTTTACCTACACCAATATCCATACTATATAAAGGGTTAGGATACTTTTTAATTATTTCTGCATGAACTTCTTCGTAAAAATTTAATATAAATTTAGGTATTAAATCAATATCTATTTCTGTTATTGAAGCACCTTTATGAGAATTTCCGATAAGACTACCAGAAACAGGTTGACGTACATGACAAAGAGAAATTTTATTTCCATGAGTAATAATTCTTAAATCATGGTATGAAGGAGTAACATCTGGAATTCCAGCACTTGTATCAATAGATTCTTGAACTAGAAATCCTAGATCTTGAAGTTTTTCTTTATTAATTAATTTAAAATTTACTTTATTTTTATCAAAAATAAATATGTCATCTCCGTTTTGTCCTTTATTTGGTTTTAATACTAATTTTTTAGTTTTGACTTTTTTTACAGCTTTTAATAAATCTTCTTCATTTTTAATAAGAAAGGTATTAGGAAAAAATTGAGGCATGTAATTATAAGTATTTATTTTAGGACTACAAAGATTTCTAAATTCGGGAGTGTTTGTTAAAATAGCAGGTGCAGCAGAAAAACCAAGTGAAACTAGTTTATTATATTGATAAATAACATCTGCTTTAAAATTATCATTTGTTTGAATAATTTCACTATCTTTATATATAGCTACATTGGAAAATATACCATTCCCCACATATGATTTAAAACCAAAAGCAAAACGAAAATTATCTCTTCTATTGATTTTTTTAAAAAACTTATGATAAGCAATCGCTTTACGTTTCTGGAAATTTGATTGAGCATGATTATCGGTACTTTTAAGCCACATTGTGATATTACGAGATTTTCTATTTTTATCCATAAATAAAGTATAACAAAAAAATATGCATAGTTAAACACTTTTTTAGAAAGAATCAATTTTTAATCATATTATATTGAATAATATTATCTCAATGACTAACTTTTTATATCTTATGTTAATAAGATACCAGAAATTTTCTATAAAAAAAATCTGCGACACTTGTAAACGGGTGTGCGTATCTGTTACATATTTATTTAAACATTAATCTCAATAATCTTTGTTGCATCATTGCTAAGCCAAAGATATCAATCACCCTAATCGCTACTTATATTCTGTCCTTTTTCGACCACTCTAAAAACAGAAGTCAGTTTAAGAGTTCACACCAATTTCTAGCAGGAGGTAAGATAATTTTTTGAAAAACTTGCCGACAAAAGTAAATTTTGATAAAATTTTACCATGAGCATGAGAAAAATTATTATTATCGGTACGCTTCATGGCAGGCTAACGCCAAGAAAAGAATTAAAGCAAATATTGGATGATTTGCAACCAGATCAGGTTTTTGTTGAAATGACACCCAATGAAGTTAAAAAGATAAGACAATCAAAATCTATTCGCGATGAAATGATTTTTGCGTTAGAGTGGGCAAAAGAACGCGAAATAAAAACTGATTATTTTGACAGAAACGAGGGCGAATTAAAATCAGGCGTTACCGGAAAAGAATTGGATCTTATTAAGCTTCTTAAAAAAATGAAGAAGATTATTCAAACTTATTCATGGAAAGAATTAAACAAAGAAGCACCATGGAAGACCACTCCATTAGTAGATATCGAAAACAAAATTAACAAAAGATTTGTGGATGTTAAAAAATCAAAAGAACGCGAAGAAAAAATGCTTGAAAATATTAACAACAAAATAATGACTACTGGAAAAATTGTTATACTCACTGGTGTAGGACATCTTTCGTTTTTTGAAAAGAAAATTCCCAATGCAATTTTTCCTTTTCGAGAGTAAAGTATAGGAGGCAAATAATGAATATCTATCTTCACTTCTTTCGATTTCTAACTTCACCCACTCAACTCCAACCTTCAAAGAAATGTCAAAAACAGAAATTTTCTACAAAAAAGAATCTGTGACACTTGTAAACGGGTGTGCGTATCTGTTACATATTTATTTAAACATTAATCTCAATAATCTTTGTTATGAAAATATAATTCCATTATTTCAACAAGAGATGTTTCATTTGTTTTGCTATCTAAAAAAATAAGTATCTAGCGTATCACGAGGGTAAATTGAATATTTATTTTTACCCTTTTGCGATTAAATTTAGAGCGTTTCCGTAATTAGCAGAATATCAAAAAGAGAAAAACCCTTCTGGATTTCTTTTTGGCGGTACCTTTCAGTTGAAATTTTAAATTGGCGGTGACATTATATCCTTTGCACGAACCTTTTTCGAGCGAAGCTCGGAA
>CAYNYY010000024.1:0-3491 GCA_964401625.1 uncultured Candidatus Saccharibacteria bacterium | reverse complement strand
CAGCATATATTTTATGAAAATCATAAATAGTTTTATACCAATAATATAAAACCAACTTATTGTTATTATATTAAAATGAAAATTTTAGTATGATAATAATTTAATGCACTGTTATTATTCGCTAGAATTTGTTAATTTTGGTAGTATAATAAGAATATATCATGGAACAGAATTCTAATAAACAAATCACATATTCAAATCAAAATTCTATTTCTAGAATTTGTTTAGTTTGCCATCAGCCTCTTCTCCCAGAGTATTATTTTTGCCCTAATTGTGGAACTAAAATAAAACAAACTACTCTTTCAACAACAATCCAAACGCAATTATTAATATATGCATTTAGCATTGTTTTACCAACAATTCTCTTTATTTTTATAAAAAAATGGCCAGGAAATAAGTACTCCAAATCAAATAATCCTAAAGAGAAACAAATTGGACAAATTGCTTGGGTTTTATTGATAGTTTCTACGGTTCTAACTATGTGGTTCTCTTATATCCAAATCCAAAAAATGATTAAATCATCAATTAACAGTATTAGTAATATTAACACTGATATCGGCTCATTCTAAGTTTTAAAAATATGAAACCCATACACATTACTTCTGGTATCATTTCAGTGCTTGTTTTAATTATTTTTGCTAATATTGTTGTTTATCAAGCAATTGTTTATATTTTTGTACTTACTTTTGGTTTAAATATAATAAAATTTGTACTTATTATATTATCTTTAGGTTTTATAATTGCTATTCTCATTGGTCGGAGACATTACAATTTTTGGTCACGGACACTTTATCTTATAACATCAATATGGTTTAGCTTTTTCATTTATTTGTTTTTTATTTCTCTTATTTATTTCATTATTCTTGACATATTCAACGGAGCAAACGATATAATCAATTTAATTTGGAAGGCAATGGTTGTTGTTATCGTTTCGTTTATTTTTTATGGTATTATCAATGCTAGAAAATTCTATGTTAAGACGGTAGATATTAAATTACCTCACCTCCCCAGAGAATGGGAAAATAGAAAAGCAGTTTGGATAAGTGACGTTCACATAGGATTAGTATATAACAAACAGTATATACAAAAAATTGTAGATAAAATAAATGAGCTTCAGCCAGATATAGTATTTATTGGAGGTGATTTATTTGATGGAATTTCAACTCCTTCTGTAATAGAATTTGCAAATCCACTAAGAAAAATTTCTGCCCCATTAGGAATATATTTTGTTTCAGGTAATCATGAGCTATATGGTAAAACTTCTGAATTTTATAAAAAAATAGAATCTCTCGGAATAAAGAGACTAAAAAATGAAATGGAGACAATAGAGGGATTACAACTTATTGGAATTGAATATTCTAAAGTTGCAGAGAAAGATGGTTTTCGCGAAATTCTTAAAAATCTCAAAATTGATGATAGTAAATCATCGATTCTGATAAAACATGAACCTCGTGATTTGAAAATAACCGAAAAGGCAGGGGTGAATTTACAAATATCAGGACATACACACAACGCTCAACAATGGCCATTAAATTACTATGCAAAAATTTTTTATAAGAAATATATTTATGGATTAAATCGTCTTGGTAATATGCAAGTTTATACATCAAGTGGGGTAGCAACTTGGGGACCTTCAGTTCGGATTGGAAGTAAATGTGAAATTGTTGAATTTCGTTTCAAAAATATGGAAAAACAGAACAATATAGGTGATTAGTAATTTTTTTGTTATTATTAAAATATTAAATAGCCATATATGTCCATATTTATAGAATTTTCTCTCATATTAGTTATTGCAACTTTCGTAGCTCTGTTTATGCGTGTTCTTAAACAACCATTAATTGTTGGATATATGGCTACGGGTATTTTGGTTGGACCTTATTTTCTAAATCTTTTGAGTTCTTACGGAGAAATGGAATTTTTTTCTAAAATAGGAATTTCAATCCTTCTTTTTATTGTTGGATTAACACTTAACCCAGATATTGTCAGAGAGGTTGGGAAAGTTTCTTTTATAACAGGGCTTGGTCAGATAATTTTTACTTCTGTCATAGGATTTTTTCTTATTCAATTTTTAGGTTTTAGTTTAGCTTCCTCTTTTTATATAACTATAGCTTTAACTTTAAGTAGTACGGTTATTGTTCTTAAAATGCTTACTGATCGTGGAGACACGAATAAGCTCTATGGAAGAATTTCCATTGGTTTCTTATTAGTGCAAGATTTATTCGCGACAATTATTCTACTTGGAGTTACTACATCTGCTTCTATAACAAACTTAAATGGAACCAACAGTATTCTTGCAATCGGGATGAAATTATTTCCACTTTTCATTTATGGTGGGTTAGTGGTCTTAGCTTTATATTTTATAAGCAAATATATTTTGCCTAAATTAGTTTCTTTTGTTGGAGGAAATCAAGAAATACTTTTTATTTTCTCAATTGCTTGGGGGTTAGGACTAGCTTCTCTTTTTTATGTTATTGGATTTTCAATTGAAATCGGTGCTCTTATCGCTGGGGTAATGTTGGCAGTTTCTCCATTTGCTTATGAAATAGGGGCTAAAATGAAACCCTTACGTGATTTCTTTATATTAATCTTTTTTATTCTTCTTGGCTCACAAATGGTTTTGAGCCAATTTTCTATTATTTTAATTCCAGCTATTATTTTATCTCTTTTTGTTCTAATTGGTAATCCCTTAATTGTTTTCTTACTAATGAATGTTTTGAAGTATAGAACTAAAACAGCCTTTATGGCTGGGCTAACGGTTGCTCAAATTAGTGAATTTTCTCTTATTTTAGTTGCTCTTGGTTTTTCCCTTGGACAAATAAATAGTGAAGTTGTTTCATTAGTTACTTTAGTTGGAATTATTACGATTGCTAGTTCCACTTATCTTATTCTTTATGCAGATTGGATTTATTCAAAATTATATAATTTCCTTAAATTTATCTCTATTAGAAAATATCATTATCTAGAAAAACAAATTGAAGGAGGTAATCCAGAAATAATTATTATAGGTTACGACAGAGTTGGTTATGAATTCGCTTCTGTTGCTAGTAAGGTTAGTTCCAGATACTTAGTTATTGATTATGACCCAGAATCAATAAAATCACTTCAAAAAGAAAACATCCCATTTAAATATGGCGATGCTGAGGATTTAGAATTTCTTCAAGAAGTTGGATTTCCGAATGCTCGTATTATTGTTTCAACAATTCCTGATTATGAAACCAACCTTTTGTTAGTAAAATATTATCGTAAAAGTAACTCCGATGGAACCATTATAGTAATTGCTAGTCAGATTTCAGATGCTAATGATTTATATGATGCTGGAGCTTCTTATGTTGTTATGCCTCACCATTTAGGAGCTCATCACGCTGCCCAAATGATTACTAAATATGGTTTTAATACTGAAGGTTTTGATGAAGAGAAAAAAATACATCTTGCTAAACTATTGACTCTTAAAAAACACCAGCGATAATTTATTTTGGAGCAATAAATAATAT
>CAYNYY010000023.1:0-3822 GCA_964401625.1 uncultured Candidatus Saccharibacteria bacterium | reverse complement strand
CCAATTTGTTGAGGTCCTTGATAAACCATACCTGTAATCATCTGAACTAAAGTCGCTCCCCTTTTAATTTTTTCATAAGCATCCTTACCATCAAAAACACCACCACAACCAATTAAAATGAAACGATTTTGATACCTTTTGTAAACTTCACTCAATAAAATGTTTGATTGTTTTTCTGTTGGTTTACCACTAAAGTTTCCTCTTCCTGCATTTTCTATTTCTTTTTTATCAAAAGCTTTATTACTTCTATCTTTGACCAAATTAGAAAAAATGAGTCCACTAATCCAATTATAATTTGAGGTAACTTTTACTAAACCCAGAGTTTCTTGAATGCTTTTTTCTACATGCATTTTAATAAAAACAGGTAAAGAAAAATCAAAAACAGATAATTTGTCTAAAAGTAAAGATAGGCCTTCTTGCGTGTCAAAAGTATTCTTAAAAGATGAATTTATAAGATTAGGACAACTGATATTTATTTCATAATAATCAAAATAATTTACTTTTATCACTTCCATAAAAGAAGACACGATATCATTGGCCATTTCATCTATATTATCATAAGCTTTATTAGTTGAACCGATACTAATTCCAAGTGGAATATTTTTTTTGGAATGACTGACTTTTTCCAAAACAGATATTATTCCTTTACTTTTAAAACCCTTATTAACTAAAAGCGATTTTGATTTCGGTAAGCGTCCAAGCATTGGGCTAGGATTTCCTTGATAAGATAAATGAGTTACTGTTCCAATAGTATTAAATCCAAAACCAACAGAAGGTAGAATATTGATTAAATCAGCATCGTAATCAAAACCGGCTGCTAACCCTATTGGATTTTTAAAAGATAACCCAACAACCTGTTGTTTTAAAATAGGATTTTTATAAGCTAATATTTTTTCTAAAGACCATCTCTTAATCTGAAATCTACCTATAAAATTTCCAACTCTTAAAAAATGAGTGTGAACCTTATCCGCTGGAAATAAAAATAAAATAGGTTTTACAATTTTACGATAAATTATTCCAATCATTTTTTCATTATATCTTTATTTCCCAATAAAAACTAATTTTTATCTTTTAAGCATTGAACAACTGTTCAAAAACTTTTGGTTGGAATCCAACAACAATCTTCCCGTCAATATCAATAACTGGAACACCCATTTGCCCACTTTTATTTACCATTTCTTGCCCACGAGCACGATCTTCGGCTACATTAACATCTTCAAATTCTACTTTATTTTCTTTAAAGAAATTTTTTGCCATTGTACAATATGGACAAGTTGGAGTTGAATAAACTATAACTTTTTTATTTTTTGGATTCATAATTTTATATTTTTTTATTAATAATTATTTATATTTGCAAATAAACTTTTTCAAATCTAAGTTTAGATTATCTTTAGTAAATAAATAACAAATATTTTTACCTTCACGACTTCTTTCTAATAAACCTTCTTTTGCTAAAAATTGTAAGTGATGAGAGACAATAGCTATGCTCATTTTTAATTCTTTAGCAATATCTGATACACACATTTTATGATTATTAAAAATTAAACAAAGAATTTTAATTCGGCTTGGGTCACCAACTATTTTTAGTCTCCTTGCCAAAATTTTCATATTATTTTGTTTATTTTTAATTGTCATAAAAACATATTCAAATATATGTTTGAATGATATACTATCTTAAAAATCTTGTCAAGGCCAAAGGTACCTTAAGTTACAAATGCGCAAGAACGGTTCTTGCGCATTTGTTGGAGATTTGATTGTTAAGAAATATCTTTCTTTAGATTGTTCTTAGATAGAAATATTCTGAGAGCAAGAACAAAAATAGTAGAATCAAATGATAGTAAAAAGATGGGGTAAGCTGATTCAATAAAAGAAAAATTTCTAATAGCAAATAGAGAGAATATACCTGAAAGAACCATTAAAAACCAAGGAAACCAGGTTTCTGAATTAGGTTTTTTATATGTTTTAATAATTGTTGGAATACCAAAAGAGAAATCAGCCAGAATAGCAAAAATTAGAGCTAAAACAGGAATATTCAGAGTTTGCCATAAAACAAGTCCAATAATTCCTAATCCCAAAAAAAAATAATCAAATTTAGTAGTATGCCAAATTCCAACTTTTCGGTAAAGGGAAAATAGAACAACTAATAAACAGGTTGTGGCATTAGCAAACACAATTGCCACAGCCCATTGACTTCCTCCAGCCAACATAGCACTTCCTCCGAGAGCAGTAACAAAAGCCCAACCAATCCATGAAAGTAGATGCGGTCTAATTTTACGATGATAAATATCTCGTAAATATGGCAAAGCACCAAAAATAACAAAAAGTGACGAAAGAATTCCAAAAATAGCCTTAGTTTCCATTTTTTTAGTTTAACATATTATTATAAATATTTTTTGTTTTTTAATTTAGCTGGTAAAAAAGATTCTTTGGTGTATTTTTTATAACCCTTACCATAATTTAATTTGGTCATTAATTTTGTCGTAGCATTTCTAATATTAAGTGGTATTGGTAAATTACCATATTTTTTGACATCATCTATCGCGCCAAGATAAGCATTATAAGAACTTCTATCTTTCTTCGCTGAAGATAGGTAAACAACTCCGTGAGCTAAATTAATGGAACATTCGGGTAATCCAATTATTTCTACCGCTCTAAAAACTGCATTGGCTACAACTAGAGCTGTTGGTTGAATATTACCAATATCTTCACTGGCAAAAATAACCATTCTTCTGGCTATAAACTTAGGGTCCTCTCCTCCTTCAATCATTCTTGCTAAATAATAAAGGGCAGCATCGGGTTGAGAAGCTCTCATACTTTTAATAAAAGCACTAATAGTATTATAATGTTCGTCTCCTTTTTTATCATAGCGTAAAAATTTTGATTGAAGAGCGTTCTCTAAACTTATTAAAGTTATTTCTTGGTATAAACTCATAGTATTTTCAAGCATTGCAATAGCCTGTCGAGCATCACCTGCTGACATAAGTATAAGCCAATCAAGAGCTTTTTTCTTAATTTTATATTTTGTTCTTTTAATAATTTTTTTCATCTCATCATCAGAAAATTCTTCCATAATAAAAACTCGGCAACGAGAAAGAAGTGCTGGAATAATTTCAAAACTAGGATTTTCTGTTGTTGCTCCAATTAAAGTTAATTTTCCACTTTCAACATATGGTAAAAGAAAATCTTGTTGAGCTTTATTAAAACGATGGATTTCATCTAAAAAAAGAATTCGCGGAGCTAATAAAGATCCAGTTTCAACAATTTTACGAATATCATCTTTCCCTGACGAGACAGCCGAAAGTTCATAATACTCAGCATTAAAAGCCTTAGCGTAAATTCTTGCTAAGGTTGTTTTTCCAACACCAGGCGGACCCCAAAGGATAAAAGAAAATAAATGTTTTTTATCAATAGCAATCCTGAGAGGTTTATTTTCTCCGACTAAATGACTTTGCCCAACGAATTCAGATAGATTTTTGGGTCTAATTTTTGAAGCTAATGGTTCCATCTATTAAATATATCATTTTATAGAGATTTACAATAATTTGTATAAAAACTCTAAATGGGGTAAAGTGGCGATGAATGAGTAGTTTTTAAAAAAAGAGAAAAAATGAAAAAGATGAAAGAATTTGTTTTGGGAATATCAGTATATGTATTCCTGAACAATATTCTTATTCCGTATGTTGTATTTCCATACTTAATTGTTGTGTATGGAAATATAACACTGGGAGTACTGGCTATTTTCTTAGTTAGTATTATCTCAAGATATCAGATGATCATAATTTATGATTATCTGAAAGTAGATTGGTTCTTCATAGAAAGTTT
>CAYNYY010000022.1:0-7137 GCA_964401625.1 uncultured Candidatus Saccharibacteria bacterium | reverse complement strand
TTTCATACTATAAATTTAGCTTTAATTGCCCACTAACACTTTGGAATAAAGTACTTAAATTTTCCATAGTAAAACTAATAGTTGCATATCCTCCTCTAGAACTTGGTTTAACAGTTAACTCTCTTTTATTAATAGGAGTATTAATTTTCTTTCCATTTATCTTCCATAGATAACTAAAATTATCTTCATTTCCTTTTAGATCGAGGAAATATGGTTCGGCTACTATTGTCATTTCATCTTTGGTCATTAATGCTTCGTTTAATAATGCTTTATTATATAAAATGCCTTCTGTGGGTGATTTTTTATAAAAAATCATTTCTGGGGAAACGGTAGGAATAGTTATTGTCTTACTTGCATTATATTTTCCATCTACAGAGGAAGCTAAGACTGAAACATTTTCTGTTTTATCAAGAATACTGTTTTGGAATACATAGGAATTTTTATTATAACCAGAAGCATCTTGTACTGCATTATCATTTAATTTCCAGGTGTAAGTTATATTATTGCTCCCACTTTGTATTATGTCATTTGTAGTAGGGATTGCTACAACCTTTATTGAACCTTGTCTGGAAACAAACGATTTTCCTTTATAGAAAGGGGGAGAATAGCTACCGACAGCTTCCCATAAAAGAGTAACCTCAGAAGGAGAAATTAAAACTTTTTTTATAATACTAATTAAAGAATTCGGTGGAGTAATTATAACGTTAAATACTGTTGTAGTATTTGGACCAGATGTTGTAAAAGAATAACTTGTTTTTCCATAACCAGACAAAATAGTTTTTGAACCACTCTCCCATTTAATCATCGCTTTATTTAAGTCTGTTGCATAGCTTACAAGATTTATAGTTACGTCTTGATAAGGTTCTGGGTTCTGGGGAATTGTTTCTATCTCTACATCATTTTGTTGTAACATTATTTCTGGTTGAGCATACGAAAAAATAGGTATTGCAATTATACCAAACAAAAATAAAGTAATAATTAAGAATTTTTTCTTCATTTTAAACACTTTATATATTATACGATAACCTGATTTGCTAAACAACCCACTAGCCATTAGAAGAAGCCTTCAACTCCTCCTTGGCCTTTTTAATGGCCAATATCTGTGATGGGTCAGATGTTATAATTTGATCTTCTGTATAAGAAGAAATTACTTTGACTGCTACATGCTTTAAGCCAACAAAGAAAATTCCTTCGCCAACATTAGCTTCTAGAAGTAAATATTTTTCTTCATCTGTTAAATTAAAAGTTTTTTGTAGCACATCTATTGTTGCGGGTGATTGTTTAAGAAGAAGTTGCATTGATGAGTTTGTCACAATAGGAATTCCATAAGGGCTTTTCATAAAGTCTCCAACATCTTGAGTAATTGTAGCAAGCCCTAAATAATATTTACGCCCACGCTTTGCAATAGAATATAAAAATGAAGCAGTGTCTTCCGATTTCATCATCACCCAAGCCTCATCAACAACCATTAGGCGTTTTTTGATATTCTTCCTAATAGCGTTCCAAATATAATGTGTAACTATATACATAGCAACTGGTTTAAGTTCATCTTCCATGTCTCTAACTGAAAAAACAATAAACTTTTTATTTATATCTACATTAGAAGGTTGATTTAAGAAAGACGACCAAGAACCGTGAGTATATTTAGCTAAACGTTGAAGTAAAGATTCACTTCCATCCATTCCAGCTAAAACCATTTCAAAATCTGACAATAAGGGTGGTTCAATATCAGCAAAATTTGATTCAGGAGTAATATCCTTTAGAGCATATGTTTCAGTTATGGCCCTATCAACTATAGAATCTTCTTCTGGAGTAAGCCCACCGAGCATAATTCTAAATAGTCCAACCAAATTTATGGTGTTTGACCTCAATACATCCGCTGGAGTTTCATCACTTGTGGGAATTGGTAAATCAAAAGGATTTATATGATGGTCAGAAGATAAAGCAATGTTAAAATAACGACCGCCGACGGCTTCAGCTAGATATTCATATTCACGTTCTGGGTCAATAACAATAACTTCAGTATCAAACATTAAGGTACGAATGATTTCAAGTTTCGTTGCATATGATTTACCTGCTCCTGCTGCAGCAAAAATAATTGAATTATAGTTTGGAAGAGAAAATCTATCAAAAAGAATTAAACTAGAATTATGTCGATTAACTCCATAAAGAATTCCTTTACTATTAGTTAAATCAAAAGAAACAAAAGGGAATAAACTTGAGAGAGGCTCAGTATTAAGTTTTTGATGGATTCCCAAAAGATCAGTTCCGAGAGGAAGAACACTTTTGAAACCGATATCCTGTTGAAAAAGAGCGGGTTTTAAATAAACAAGCTTAGATTCTAAAATAGACTTGATTTCATTTTCAATTTTAAACAGCTCGTTATCATTATCTGCATAAATTGTGATATAAAGGCCAACATCAAACATCTTTTCTTGAGCCTGCATTAAGTTATCACGTAAACTTTCTAGGTCGTGATAAGCAGTGTCAAGCATTGGGTCACGAACAAGACCTTTTGATTCACGAATTGAAATTTGACTTTGCACTTCAGCAACTTTTTTTTGAAAAGTGTGGAGAATTTCAGATGTCTCAATAGGATGAATAAAAATTGATACATCAAAGATTTTGTCTAAATTAATAATTGGTGAAAACCAATTATCAGTTAAATAACGTGGGTAAGAAATAACAAAAAAAGTACGAGCAATTTTATCTCCTAAGTTTAAAGACCTAGGAGTTATTTGAAGGGCTGAAGGAGCAATAACATCTTGAAGTTCAAGAGTTGCCGCTTTATATATTTCAGCCGGCAATACAGGCATTGAAATTTCAGTTGGTTTATTTTCCTTTTTATTAAAAAGTGTTGAAAAGATATTCATAATATTATTTTAATTTGATACCCTGACTAATATCTCCTGGATTAAATGTTTTATAAAAAAGTTCAACAATTGCTTCTGTTTCTAGTTGAGAACTTCGGACCCCTAAGCCATTAAGACCTTCAATAATAACTCTAACTCGTTGATCTAATTGGCTACGCTTTTCTTCAAAAGAAGCTAAATCTATTGCTTCTTTAGTATCTTCAACTTGTTTTTTAGGAGCTCTACCTCCCATAATATTTTCTATTATCCCCTTGCTTGCTTTTAAAGCGGTAGAGGTATAAGGAACTACTATAAAAAAAGTTTTAGTCATTATATTTACCTCATCATTAAATGTTCTAATGAAATCTATATATTCTTTAGTTTGAATTTTAAGAAGAGATTCACTTTGTTCTTTTAATCTATCTTCTAAAGAAATTAAATAAGGTCTTATATCAAGTCTTCGTGACTGAACAACAATTTGAGTAGAAAAATCAAGACTATTCAAAAAAGACTGAAAAGAAACTATAATTGCCATTTGTTCTTCATCAGATTTAAGAGAAAGGTTAATTGAAGAGGCTAGTAAAATAGCCCTTATCCCCCCATCTTTTAAGATAACAACTCCGTTGCGAATTTCTTTAATTGGAACAAAATCTTGAGCTGCTTTCGCTTTTATAGCCATAGAAGAGTTAATTAAAAATTATTATAATAATTATACCAACTATGATTATTATAACATTATTACTTTATAATCAGTAGTTAATTTTTATCTTCAATGTCTAAACTCCAAGACAAATCTTTGATTGAATCAACTGAAACTTTAGGCAATACTGAAACAGGGGTTGGTAACACTTCTTCCCCATTTTTATCACCAGGTTTTATTAACCGTTGTTTCCAAATATATAATTTACTTGAAATAAAATAGCCGACTCCAGCCTGTAAATAATAAATAAAAGGTTTGTTGTTTATTCTATAAAAAGTTAAAAGAGCTGATAGTCCTGCGATTGGAATAATTAGAAAGATAGCAATCCAAAAAGGTAATAATCTATAAAGAACATAAATTAAACCGGCTCCTCCAGCTAAATAAGCAAATTGTCTAAAAGTTAAAGGTCCGAAAAGTTTATCTTCAATATCAATAAATTGTGGGACTCTAAATTGCATAACTATATTATATCATAAAGAATTAAATTTCTTCGCGGTAAGGGTCATCTACTCGTTCTTTCCTTGAATTAATTTTAGGTATAGAATAATCACTTATCTTATTGTCACTTTTAGTTGAAGTATTTAGTTTTTCTTCAATAATATCTACCCCAGAATCTTTCAAAACACCTAAATCTTCTTTAATAGAGTCTTGAGCATATGGTGGTAATGGAACTTTCGTTTCGGTAGTACTTAAAGCTTTGGCTTCTTGAAGTAAAGTATCTTTTTTTTGAATATTCTTCATATTTTCTCTAACCACCTTAAAAATTAGGTTATTGATATCTTTAATTATTTTTTGAGAATCTTCTTCTGGTAACCCTAAATCTTTCATTACATTTGGACCAAAATCTTCTGCCTTCATAAGCCCTATTAAAGTAAATATAATATAATTACTTAAAATTGTGGCTGTGTCCAAATGTATTTTATATTTATTAGTTATATTAAGTTCTATTTCATCTATGTTCGTTTCAAGAATAGCCTCAGTTAAGATTTTAGGTAATTTTTCAAAGGCTTTATTTATTTGTTCGGCAGAATAATCCATATTTATTTATTTAATAGTTTGTCGTTCAATTGGTTTATTTTATCTGTTTGGTCAGTTTTTATTTTTTGATATGTTTCTTTATTTGGTAATAATTTTGAAAGTTTATCTATCGCATTTTCCTCTCTTTTTTTACCAAGCTCA
The DNA here is from genome assembly GCA_964401625.1 of uncultured Candidatus Saccharibacteria bacterium. GTDB lineage: Bacteria > Patescibacteriota > Minisyncoccia > Phycocordibacterales > UBA9973 > UBA8515. The sequence goes on along the minus strand of CAYNYY010000022.1, from coordinate 2,406 downwards.
GCAGTTAATAAAGCTTGCTTAGCTATTTTATTTTCAGGATCTTTATTTAATTTTGCGTTAGCAACGGATATATCTGTATTATAATTAATTATTGTATTTTGAATAGATTCAACTTCTTTTGTAATAATCTCTTTATTTACATCTTTTACTTCTATGTTATTTCTGTCGGCAACTTTTTCTAAGTCTTTTGCTATCCTACTAAGTTCTGTATTTGCTAGAGAACGAGTTTCAGTGGCTTTATTTTTTGCAGTTTCCGCATTGTATTTTTCCAATTCACTAATAGGTGGCTTTTCTGGTTTTGATTGTTTCCTTAATTCAGAAACTAAAGCAGAATCAGATTCATTTAAGTTCTTCTTTTTAAATCTTCCGTTGGCTTGTTCATTTTTTCTCCACTCTGCTTCATTAAAATCTCCAGTAAGATACTCATTGAGCTCCTTTGCTTTATTTCTTTCTTCAACATAATCTTTTCCATACTCCATTATTGAAGCCTTATTTGTTGATCTTTCTTTATTAAGTTCATCTGAGGTTAGAATCTTAGGAGATGTTTTTTCATATTTTTCCCTAAATTCTTTTTCTTTAAATATCTCATCTTTCCCTTCATCTGATCTTTTCTTTATAACCATAGCTTTTTCATATTTATCTTCCCAGTCTTTTGCTGCGTCATCTTGTTGTTTCGCTGATTTAGCTGGTGGTTTAAATAGTTCTTCTTCTTTAATTTTCTTTTCAGCCTTCCTTTCTTGCCAGCCCTTAAATCCACCTTCTTTTGCCTTACCTAAATCAACACCCAAACCTTTTCCAGCTTCAGCTCCAAGTTTTGTGTTTCTTGGGTCAAAGCTACTCTTACTTATAGAACTAGCTGTTTTCAATCTCATTTTTGCAAATCTTCCCTTAAATCCACCCTTATCTGCTAACTCTTTTAATTCTTTACTATCAGCTACCTTTCCAGCAGTTCTTCCAATTGTAGCTCTCATTGCCATTGAGGCTCCGCCCGTTGCTGCACCTAAGGCTGCTCCACTTATAGCTGAACCAGCTTTTGAGACAGCAGATCCTATATCACCCGACATTTCTATAGCAATTTTCTTAGCCTGTGTTAATAAGACCATAATAAGGGCAAAAGGAAGAATAACTGCCATATAAAGAGCGAATCCTGTTTTTCCATTACTATTAATTACTCCTAATCCAGTATTAATAAATTGTAAAATTAAATACATAAAAAATATGAACACTGGAGCCACAAAAGCTAGTTTTAACAAATTGGGCCAGTATTTTTTCCAGCCAATCATGTCTATATTTTGCATTGCCGGAACGATATAAGAGAAAAAAGCTAAAGGAGCCATAATCATTGCAATCCATAAACCAGCAACTCTTCCGACGAAGACCAAACCAATGGTTAAGAAAACGATAAATCCAATAATATTTATTGCTGAGGCTAAAAGGGTTATGACAATGAATTTTCCTGAAGAAATGCCCGTAGTGTTTTCCGCACCTAATTTATCTTTTTTAGCATTGTATGGAATATCATTCGTTTGCCTAGCGTTTATGATGAGTTTTTGTGGATTAATTTTACTTACAATTCCAGCAGATAAGGATATTACTCCAGAGTTACTGACTTCTGTTGTGTTCATAGCTTCCGAATTATAAAAGACCCTAGCTAAAACATTAGAGGTATCAATTATAATCTTAACGGCAAAAAGGCTAAAATTAATTAATAATCCAATAATTATTACATTAACGATCATTTCCTTTGTTTTAAAACCATTTAAATCAAGAATTGTTCCAAAAGCAATATACAGAAGAATAAAAATAAAAAACATATTAGCAAAATCTCTTACGACACCCCAGCCTTGAGTAACAAAAGCTGACCGATAAGAACTACTACTGATAGAATAGGCAAAAGTACTATCAAGAAACATTCCTGAAATAGCAAAAAAGAGAGAAGTTGGCTTAAAGATAACAAAATAAGCACCATCCGCAACACAACCTAGAACCCCATTTGCTCCATGAACAAGAGAACAAGAAGGTAAAATATCGGCACTATATACTTTAACCACTGTTCCTGAAGGTACTTGTTTACTTTTACAAGAATTTTCATCAGAATCTGCATCAGCAGCATTAGCGGCTTGACAACCAGCTTTACTTGCATAATAGTCTGATATGCGGGTATTTTTTGTTAATGAATTAATTATTAATGAATTAACTTTTGGAATAGTATAATACCAAATTGTTTTAGTAGTTGCCGCCTCAGCCACCTCTTTTTTTATTTCAAAATTACCTTTATTATTCCAACCAATACTAATAGGAGCGAGGATATTCGCTAGGATTACAACCGTGATTAAAATATAAGATAAAGATTTTTTCATTATTTTTTTTAATATTTACTCTTCACAGGAACAAGTTAAATAAACT
>CAYNYY010000021.1:0-7279 GCA_964401625.1 uncultured Candidatus Saccharibacteria bacterium | reverse complement strand
CATTCACCAGGGCATACAGCGGTCAGCACATACATAAATGCATGTACCACCAATGTTTAACCTTCTGGCATTGGTCAGGCGTCACTCCCTATACTTTCTCTTATCGAGTTCGCAGGGAGCTGTGTTTTTGATAAACAGTTGCCAGAGAAACTTTCGCTGCGGGCCACCCTTTTGTGGAACCAACAAGAATTCTATTGAGGGGAAAAGTAGAAAAATCCACTTTATCCTTATTAAATTCCTATAACGTTAGTCTCACAAAAGGGTGGTCAAGCCTTATTCCAAAGTTACGGCTGCTTGTTTGCCGAGTTCCTTGAAGACCTCTCACTCGTTCGCCTTGGTCTACTCGACCTGATCACCTGTGTCGGTTTGCGGTACGGTTTCTATTATATTAACCTTAGATACTTTTCTTGGAAGCGTGCTTTATAAAATTTGCCTCAACGAATTGAAACATTTATGCTTCGCTTGGATGTTACTTTTACGTCAGTTCCCGGATTTTCCTAGGAACCATCCTCACTCACAAACTCAAATCCAATAATGAGCTTTATATACTACACTTCGTCCTATCATCGAATATAGTAGAAGTCAGGGAATATTAACCCTGTGTCCATCGGATACGGCTTTCGCCATCTCCTTAGGCCCGACTAACCCTGGGTCGATTATCGTTGCCCAGGAAACCTTGATCTTTCGGCGGGAAGGGATCTCACCTTCCTTGCGGTTACTTGTGCCAACATTCTTACTTCCACACGCTCCACCATGGGTCACCCCTTTGGCTTCGACGCTGAGTGGAACACTCTCCTACCACTCGTAGGTTTTATAAAGGAGAGAAAGAAAAACTTTAGTTTTTCTTTCTCAATATTTGTGTGGAGTAGTAGCAAAATTTTTTTCTATTTTTAATTAATTAAAAATAGAAACTCTAGAGTTTTACTACTACTCCTCGTAATGAGGGCGGGGATCGAACCCGCGTCTTTCCCCCTCAGAGGGAATGCTCTACCGTTGAGCTACCTCACTAAAAAAAGAACAAATTTTTTTCCTTTATAAAACCTACGAATCCTCAATTTCGGTATTATGCTTAGCCCCGATTATTTTCGGCGCAATATCTCTTAATAAGTGAGCTGTTACGCTTTCTTTAAATGATGGCTGCTTCTAAGCCAACATCCTTATTGTCAGAGAAATTTTACATCCTTATTTTGCACTTAGCATAAATTTAGGGACCTTAATTAGAGATCTGGGCTGTTTCCCTTTCGGCTGATGGAGCTTCGCCCCCATAGCCTAACTGCCGCATTTTTAACTCTTGGTATTCGGAGTTTGATAGATTACGCGAGATTGCTCCCTGTCGTAAACTTCCAGTGCTCTACCCCCAAGAGGAACACACGACGCTAGCCCTAAAGCTATTTCGGAGAGAACCAGCTATTACCAGGTTCGATTAGCTTTTCACTTCTTACCACAAGTCATCCGAGACTATTGCACGGGTCACCGGTTCGGACCTCCATCCATCTTTCGACAAACTTCATCCTGCTCATGGCAAGCTCACCTGGCTTCGGGTCTTATCTAAACTACATAAATTTCGCGCTATTAACACTCGGTTTCCCTGAGACTCCGCCGTTTTAACAGCTTAGTCTGCAACTTAGATAAACTCGTTGGCTCATTCTTCAATAGGCACGCCATGACGGACATAACATTATGCACGATGTAATCATAAATTTATAATTAAAATTATTTTTCATCATATGCAATGTAATGCCCGCTCTGACTCCTTGTAAGTATATGGTTTCAGGTCTATTTCACTCCCCTCATCGGGGTTCTTTTCACCTTTCCCTCACGGTACTAGTTCACTATCGATCTAAAAAAGTATTTAGCCTTACCAGTTAGTTCTGGTAGATTCGCTCAAGCTATTCGTGTCTTGAGTTACTCAAGAATAACAATCAAAGAGATGTGAAATTTTCGATTACTGGGCTATCACCGTCTATGGCACTCCTTTCCAGAAGTTTAATCTAATAACACATTTTATAACTCCCCTAGATAAATCTACATTGTTACCTTACAACCCCACACCTCTTACGAAGTATGGTTTGGGCTTCTTCCTTTTCGCTCGCCGCTACTAAGGAAATAACTATTGTTCTCTTTTCCTCCAGGTACTGAAATGTTTTACTTCCCTGGGTATGCTCTCTTACGTCAAGCGCAAGAGTCTCCGAGGTTTACTCGGAGGGGTTTCCCCATTCAGAAACTTCCGGATCAAAGGTTGCTAGGCACCTCCCCGAAACGTATCGCCGCCATGCCGCGTCTTTCATCGCCTTTTTTAGTCTAGGCATCCACCATATACTCTTAATTTCCTATTAGGAAATCTGAAAACCATCCCGCCCTTTAGCGGGGTCGATATTATTATTTTATAAAACCGCTTCTAAAAAAATAATAAAATCTATTTCTATTATTACACTCTGTTTCTAGCCCTAATCGAAAGACCCTTAAAAAAATAAAGGATAACAGTGAGCTATAACAGCATTCAGTTTTCAAATATCATCTTCGATGTCTCCAATTAAAAAACCGCCTCTCGGCGGACAAAGGAAAACCAAAAAAGGTTTAATTTCTCCGCTTTTTTTGTTGGTTTCTTTCTATTAACATCGTGGAAAGTATTCTATACTATTAGAAAAAATAAGTCAACCCTAAAATAGTAGAAAATAGATTTTTAAATTGTTCTAAATAAGGTAACAAAACAGCCCAACTTGATTAAATCAAGTTGGGCTGTTCGTCTTGAGAAATATAGATTATTTCATTGACATGTGATCTGAGAAACGATCAATAGCACGAGAAGCGGCATCTCGTCCGCCAAGACCAAAAGCTAAACCTAGACCTATAGCAAGAGCTGCGACAAATCCAGTGAAAAGAATTTGCATAAAAGCGGTTGCGATACCAAGTTCTGCTAAGGCAATTATGAAAGCAAAAATCCAAATTGCATAACGAGTGATAGAACCAAGCATGTTAGCTGATCTAATATTTATTGCTTTAGCTGAAGCTTTAACTAGTTTGTACATTACATCAGCAAGAAGCGTTGCAATAACTAGAACTAGAGCTGCGACAATTACTTTTGGCAAGTAATACAAAACAGCTTCACGAAGAAAATCATTGACCTGAGTCAGACCAATTATTTGCAAAGAAGCCATTAAGAAAACAATAATAATAAACCACTTAACAATTTCACCTATAAATTTTCCGCAATTCAATCGTAAACCTGTGCGTTCCATAAATGTATTAGCACCTGCACTTTCAAGAAGTTTATCAATCTTAAGTGCATTCACGACTTGGGCAACAGCCTTGCCAAGAACTGCTCCCAAAACCCAACCAATAATAAAGAGGATTAATGCCCCTAAAAAACCAGGAAGAAAACCTATAAACCCATACCAAAGAGTCAGTAAAGATTGACTAAATACTCCTCCCCAAATCTGTAAAAAAGTCATAATAATATAATAATATATTTATATAAAAATAATAATACTCATAAAGCTTCGACCTTCTCAAGTACTTACTTATATTATATCAAATTTTAAGCTTTTTTAGAAATATATGTGGATAACTGCCCACTATCAATAAGTTTTTTATGAGGTAAATCAATCACATCGCAGATAAGTTTATCATACATATCTAATCGGTATTTAAATTCCTTACTATCAAAAACAACATAATTAAGTTCCTTCCCTACTTCTACCTCAAGATTTTTAATAACTTTTTTAAGACTAGCTCTATTTAATTTATCACAAACTAAAAAGATATCAGCTCTACTCTTAGGCTCACCAATAAATACTCCAGAAACAATCATCAATTTAATTTTTCCAATATGCTTGAATCTGGAAGCTAGATTATCCTCTAATAAAATACTTGGATTAATGAGAAGATCTTGAATTGCTGGAAGATATTGAAAAGATTGATTAAGGTGCCAAGTATTAATTTTCTTTTTAGCCCCTCTTAATCCTTCTCTAATAATAATTTTATTTTTAATAAAATCTATTGAAGAAAGAGTGTTTATTTCTTTTCTAACATTCGGCTTAGAAACCCTACTGCGACTAGATATTTCATCTAATTCAAAATTATTCTTACTGTTTAACAAAAAGAGCCTCATAATTTTGACTCGCGTTTGATTACCAAATAGTTTAGATAAAATATCCATATTTTTCATTATACCCTATCAAAAAACACCCTGCAAGTCTCAAATGAGAACTGATAAGAGTGTTTTTTAGCGAGTTTTTTTTATTTTAGTGTAACCTTTCCTCCCGCTTCTTCTATTTTCTTTTTCATTTCTTCGGCATCTTCTTTCTTCAATCCCTCCTTAAGAACTGAAGGAACTCCGTCAACTAAATCCTTAGCTTCTTTAAGTCCAAGAGCAAGAACTTCTTTAACTACTTTCATAACTGCAATTTTTTGTTCTCCAGCTTGAGTAAGCTCAACAGCGAAAGCAGTTTTCTCTTCTACCTCTTCTCCTGCTCCATTCCCTGCTCCAGCTACAGCCACAGCAGTAGCAGAAACTCCAAACTTTTCTTCTAAAATTTTAACAAGTTCATTTAATTCAAGAACTGACATTTCTTCAATTTTTGAAACGAGATCCTTAAATTTTGCAGGAATAGAAACTTTTTTTTCTTCAGATTTTTTTTCTTCGGCAGAAGTATTTTTAGTTTCTTTTTTTTCTTCTGTAACAACTTTAGTCTGATTATCAGTTGCTTCTTCTTTTTTTATTTCGTCTGACATATTTTTGTTTGGCTAACTATATTTAATATATAGTTAGCTTAAATTAATTTATAATTTGTTTTACTAATCTAATTTGATGTTTTAGCTAAGGCAATTTGATCTAAGACAACCGCAAATCTTTGAATCGGCGAATTGATGAGATTAACAAACATTCCACGGAGAATTTGAAGTGAGGGAATGGTTGCGATAGAAAGCATTTCTTCTTTATCTTTGTACTCTCCTCCAAATATTCCGCCCACAATTTTTATACTTTCTTTGTGTTTTTTTGAAAAATTAAATATCTCTCTAGGTGAACTCATAGAATCATCTCCATAAGCAATAGCAATTTGACCTTGAATCTCAGGTAAATTACCTTCTATTTTTTGAGTAGCAAGAGCTCTCTTTAATAAAGTTTTCTTGGCTACTGAATAATCAACTCCTTGTTCTTGTAATTTTCGGCGAAGATCATTTACTTCTGTCACAGCTAATTTATCAAAACTTACAAAAACTACTGAAGCTGCTTTTTTAAGAGATTTTTCTAGTTGAGATATAATCTCCTTTTTTTTATCTAATGTAATTGACATATTTTTTTGCTTAAAAAATAAAAGACCCCTAAGGGCCGTAATGTAGCCTATCTTGCTCGTTATTAAGAGAAAGATAGATTCGACCTCGGTGGGAAAATTATAATTTTGCTCGTGGCAAAATAACCCACTGTCTACGGCTAACTGTTGCTAATATATACTATTTATTTCAATCCGTCAATAATCACCAGTAAAATTAACCCAATTATAATGACTCCGGTAAAAGAAATTATAACTTTAACTGCGTGTTTATCAAACATAGTTAGATTATATCATATTTTTTGAATAGAACATATTGAGAAACTATTATTTACCCAAGGTTGCCCAAGGCCCGGCCTTGGGCAAAACAAAGTAAAAGCCCTATAAATTAGGGCTTTTTGGGGGGTGACCCCCCCTTTTATCTTTGGAGATGAAAGGCCAACAGGCCTTTCATACACGGTCTTCGACCGTGCCTTTTATCTCTCTTTTTTTCTTCTTTTTCTTTTTTTTGTTGTTCTTCTTTTTTTTGTTGTTCTTCTTTTTTTGTTGTTCTTCTTGTCTTCCATCTTTTCATTTTCTTTCGCCCGCTTACTTTACTCGGCGGGGCTTTTTTTGTTATGGAACAATATCGTTCAATTTCAATATAGCAAAAAAGCGATGAAAAATCAAGCTTTAAAAAAGAATTCGCTATTTTTTACTAAAAATTATTCAATTATGAGAGTATTAACATTTCGTGAGACAGTGCAATCTATCAAATTAGTGACGGGAGTTTTGGGAGAATTAAGACGAATTATTTCAAATCCATAAGGGTCAAGAGTATACTTTATATTAGCAATAGAAATAACTTCTTTATTAGGAGAACGATTATCTAACATTAAATCTGAACCATTAGCTATCACCATTCGGGAAGGACTGGACTGACAATTTTCTGTAAATTGAATAAGGTTCCCATTGTGATATTTCATAAAAGCTTCAGTATATGAAATTCTATTTAGTTTTTTTATTAGTGGAACAGGTTTGATTTTTCTTTTCTTATAGACAACTTTTGTAGATTGTTTTGGTGCCTTAATAATAGGGGTAACTTCATTCTTTTTTATCAGAAGTGTTGCACTCACTTGTTGAACTGACAGTTCCTCACTTTTTTGCCCTATTTGCCCAAGGTTCAACCTTGGGCAAACTATTCTTTATCTTTGTAACTCAACCATTCAATTAATTCTTTATCAAAATTTTTATTATTAAGAAAATAATCAGGAAAATCTTTGGTTTTTAGAATCTTACTCTCATTCCTTTTAATGCCATGATAATCTTGATAACTACTCCGTTTATATTTATTTAAGAAAATTAAAGTTTTGTTTATATCTTGTATTCCATTTTCTTTCCATTTTGAATTAATAAGCTTTACTGGATTCAGGTGTATATATGAAAATAAATATTTTGCTTGATTATCATTATTGATATGAACAGATTTGAATCTTCCTCCAAACAAAGAACCTGTCCTATTATATTTTTTATTAAAATACATAGTATAAGAAGTACTAACTTTCTGCATAAAAGAAGAAACATTATTGAGTTTATTAAATTTGCTCAAGGTTGAACCTTGGGCAAATTTAATGTATAGATGAAAATGATTCGGCATCAAAACCCAAGCACCGATTGAAACAATATTATCCCCTATTTCAAAATCCCAAACATTTATTCTTTTTTTAACGATATCTTCCTTAAAATTTACTCTTCCTGTTGAATTACAAAGATAAAGAAGTTTTATAAAACGATTATAATCTTCTTTATCTAAAAAAATTTTTTGCTTATTATTTCCTCTATTATAAATATGATAATATTCTCCTTCAACAAAAGATACTTTACGGATACTCATATTAAAATAATATCATAATATACAATTTTGCCCAAGGTTCAACCTTGGGCAAATCTTGGGTAAAAGTTGTAATGTTTGGGGTAGCAAAAAACACCCAAGGATCGTGAGACCTGAGGGTGTTTTTTGTTTGGTG
>CAYNYY010000020.1:0-8664 GCA_964401625.1 uncultured Candidatus Saccharibacteria bacterium | reverse complement strand
GATACTACAACAGCTGGAACATACACTATTTCATACAATGCTACCGACAAAGCGGGCAACAAGGCTACTGAAGTTACCAGAACAATAATCGTCGCTCCAGCTCCCAGCTCCTAGCTCTTCAACTCCAACCCCAACCCTAACACCAACACCAACACCAACACCAACACCAACACCTTAAAGTTAACCACTGAAATGCGCAAGAACGGTTCTTGCGCAACTGCGCTGAGCTTTTAAAAATGCGCAAGAACCGTTCTTGCGCATCAAGTCAGACTTTATTATAAATGCGCAAGAACCGTTCTTGCGCATTATGGAGAGATTTGATATCATATAAACATGTTAAGGAAAGATCCATTTATTACAAATGAATATTATCATATATACAATAGAGGTATAGACAAACGTTTGATTTTTAAAACAAAAAAAGATTATGAACGATTTATTATTCTACTTTATTTAGCCAATTCTAAAAAATCATTTCGTCTTGATAGTGTTTTAAATAGACAAAATAAAAATTTTAACGAAGTTTTTAAAATAGAAAAAGATGATAATCTTGTTTCAATTGGTGCATGGTGTCTAATGCCAAATCATTTTCATATTTTAGTGAGGCAAGATGTTGATGGAGGAATAACTAAGTTTATGAGAAAGTTAGGGGTTGGCTATTCCATGTATTTTAATATCAGATATGATAGGAGTGGGGCTTTATTTGGTGGTTTGTTTAAGTCTAAACTTATAGGAGTAGATGATAATTATATGAGACAATTACTTGCATATATACATCTAAATCCATTAGAAATGAAATTTCCTGATTGGGAGAATAAAGCTAATAATTTTCCCAAAGAAATGAAAAAATTTCTAGAAGAGTATCCTTATTCAAGTTATCAAGATTACATAGATAACAAGAGGGGAGAATTAAAGATATTACAAAAAAATAATTTTCCTGACTATTTTGAAAAAGTTAATAATTTTAGAGATTTTGTAGAGAATTATTTTAATTAGTAGCAAGAACCGTGAAATGCGCAAGAACCGTTCTTGCGCATCAAGTCAGACTTTATCAAATGCGCAAGAACCGTTCTTGCGCATTATGGAGAGATTTAATATAATATATTTATGATTAAAGTTGGAGTTGTCCGCGGTGGTCCAAGTTCAGAATATGAGGTATCACTTAAAACTGGTGGTACAATTATTTCTAATTTGAACGGGGATAAATTAAATAAAAAATATAAAGCCATAGATATTTTAATAGACAAAGAAGGAGTTTGGTATAAAAATGGACTGCCAGTAACAATAGAACAGATATTTAATTCAGTTGATGTAATTTTTAATGCCTTGCATGGTTCTTATGGTGAAGATGGAAAAATTCAGCAAGTTCTTAATCAGTGGGGAATTCCATATACTGGTTCTGGGGCTTTTGCTTCGGCTATGGGATTTAATAAAGCTTTATCAAAAGACCAATTTAATCTTTTAGGAATCAAGACTCCTAAATATATTCTTTTTTCAGCTTATCAAAAAGATATAGATGGCCCACTCAATAAATATTGTAAAAATAAAGCTAGAAAAGTTATCGGTCGGATTTCTCCGCCGTGGATTATTAAACCTTTGGCTGGAGGTTCGTCGTTTGGAATATATTTATGTAAAACTTTTCCAGAGCTTGTAGAAACTTTTCAAAAAATAGTTGAAATTAAATCAAGTATTTTAGTTGAAGAATTTATAGAAGGGAAGGAAGCCACAGTCGGAGTTATTGAAAATTTTAGAGATAAAAAATTTTACACTCTTCCAGCTATAGAAATTAGAGTTCCTAAAACCAGCGATTTTTTTGATTATGATGCTAAGTATAATGGAAAATCTCAGGAAATTTGTCCGGGTAATTTTACTAGAGAAGAAAAAAAAGAGCTTGAAGAGTTGGCCTTACTTATCCATACTGGGTTTAACCTTAGCCACTATTCTAGAAGTGATTTTATTATTCATCCTCAAAAAGGAATCTATACTCTTGAAGTTAATACTTTACCAGGTTTGACTGAAGAGTCGCTTTTTCCAAAAGGTTTGAATGCTGTTGGAACTGACACTTCTGATTTTATTGATCATCTTTTAAAATTAGCTTGTAAGACGATCTGAATTTAATTTAGAGAAAATGTGTTATAATGGAATACTAGTAAAATGTTAAAAAGACAAAATAAACCAAAATTATCTACCCTGTTAACTCATGAGACTAAGAAACATTCTTTGATAAGATTTTTAGGATTGATAATTATTGTTGTTGCTTATTTTATTTTTATTTCTATGAAATTAGGAACAGAGGCTGGTATATATGTAACTATTATGACTTGGACTTTCTTCATCTTTTGTACACCTATCGCTGATGCCGGTTTCTTATTAGCTTTTCCAGTAAGAATATTGATTGGTATTCGTATGATGTATACTCAACTTTTCGCCTTCGTTATCGCCTTTGCTATAGATTGGTATGCCTTCTTTTATACTCCAGCAATTTATAAAACGACACTTATTCTTGATTTATTCCACAAGATTATATCTGAACCATATCCACTTTGGGGAATTGTACTTTTGTCTTTACTTGGGACATTACTTTCAATTTACTTTGGAGATGAGTTGATAGATGTTTCTTCTCATTCACAACGAGAAAAATATCATAAGCATCTAAAAAAATATCAGATTATTGTTTTTGTTTTCCTTATTGCTTTTACGATTATTCTTTACAATTTTTTACTAAAACAATTAGGAGTTAATATTCCCTTATAATCTCAACATTTTAATTTCATATAAATAATAAACATGAAAAATAAGTTAACTGAGGGGCCTATTCTTAAATCCCTGATTACTCTTTCTGTGCCGATCATTTTTGCTAATGTTTTACAAACGGCTTATCAATTAACTGATACTTTTTGGGTTGGTCGGTTAGGGACAGCCGCTGTGGCAGCCGTCTCTATCAGTTTTCCCCTTATTTTTCTGATGATTTCTTTGGGTGGAGGATTGGCGATGGCTGGAACGATTCTTGTTGCCCAACATAAAGGAAAAAATGATGATAAAACTATAAATCATATTAGCTCTCAAACATTATTAATAGTCTTTATCATTTCAATAATTCTTTCAGCTATAGGTTATTTTTCGTCTTCTTCTTTAATTAGTTTAATGGGAGCAAAACCGGATGTACTTCCAAGTGCTGTTTCATATATAAAAATATCTTTCATTGGAATAGTTTTTGTCTTTATCTATATGGTTTTTCAATCTTTAATGCGTGGGGTTGGAGATGTTAAAACGCCGATGTATATTGTTTTTGGAACTGTTTTATTAAACTTAATTCTTGACCCTTTGTTTATTTTTGGTTATGGATTCATTCCTGCTCTTGGAGTTGCTGGGGCTGCCGTTGCTACAATAGGGACACAAGGATTAGCGGCAGTGATTGGTATAATAATTTTATTAAGAGGGAAGCATCAGATTAAATTATATTCAAATGATTTGAAACCAGATATTCCTTTGATAAAACAAATGTTTAAAATTGGTGTCCCTGCTTCCATTGAACAATCAGCTAGAGCTTTAGGAATGACTGTTATAACCTTTTTAGTTGGAACTTTTGGAACATTAGCTTTAGCCGCTTATGGAATAGGAATTAGAATATTAAGTTTTATCATTATTCCTGCCTTGGGATTGTCTATGGCGACTTCAACTTTAGTAGGTCAAAATATTGGTGCAGGAAAAATAAAACGGGCTGAAAAAATTGTAAAACTAAGTGCCTTGATAGGTTTTGTCTCTTTGACTATTGTTGGAATAGTTGCATTCTTATTTGCCTATCAGATTTCGGCTTTTTTCATTCCTGGCGAATTAGGAACTATTAGAGTAAGTACATTATTCATAAAGATAATGTCTTTAACTTTTGGTTTCATTGGAATACAGCTAGTTATCAATGGTGCCTTCAGAGGCTCAGGAAATACTACCATCTCTATGATTCTATCTATAATATCGTTATGGATTTTGCGATTTCCCTTAGCTTATATTTTATCAAAATACACGGCCTTTGCTTTAACAGGTATTTGGATAGCCTTTCCGATTGCCAACATAATTATGGCGATAATAACAGTGATTTGGTTTACTAGGGGAACATGGAAACGAAAAAATATAACTAAAGAAACAAAATTCATAGAAGAAACAAGCAAAGAAGCAATTATAGAGGAAGGAATAAATTAAGTGATATTGTATTATTTTCTCCTCCCTTAATTTAAGATTAAGTTTTTTTAACTCGTCTAATTTTTTAGATTGTCTTCTTAAATTTGATTTTTACAAAATCATAAATAGCAGCTAGTGTGAAAACAATTTGAAGAATTATAAAAATAACATCACCCACATAAATACTATATACCTCTAAAAAAAGTCCTCCGAAAATATATAGAATATCTTGCACTTTTCGTTTTTTAGCAATAATCCCAGCTGAGATTAATAAAAGTCCAATAGCTCCAATAATTTTAAATATATTCATATTGATTTGTAATTAAAGAATTTGAGAATTATTTTATCTAATAATAATTGAACAAAGTTAATTAAAAAAAATTATAGTTAATTTATATGTGGACTATTACTTACCTTTGCACGAACCTATTTTGAAAATGAAGAAAGTTAATCTTACGCGCCACGCCCCTCATTTCATTAATATTAAAACTACGCTCTACTAATATCTTGATTCCAAAATGAATTCCGTCTCACTTCGGGATTACCCGAAGTGACCACCCTCTCCCCCATCTTCTTCATTCTATTTTTGTTTGGCGGGAATCTTTTTTTGATTTGTATGAGCGATGGGGAGAAGGTGGGCTTCAAAAAAGAAGCTACGGAATTCAAATACATTGTTCTCGGGCTAGTGACTTATTTATATTACAGTGATTACTGAAAGTCAAGGATCAGCACCCTCGGCAGTCGCCTCGGGCATTTCCGCTATGGCTACTCGCTCCTAGATGCCTAGGTGTGGGCAAATAACAGCTAAATTTGTTTGTGATTTACACTTTAACGGTTCAATTGGGCGGAATGACCCTTTAACGAAAATTGCCCACTCTTCTCGGGTCGGGCTACACTCATACTCGCAGTTCGTCACAGATATTTTTCTGCTGAAAAATTCCACGACTCCGACTCGGCTCGTCAGCTTCCGTCTCTAAAATACTGCGAGCACTCGTGTTTTAGCCCTCGCCACCCCCTCTCTACGTTTTTCATATTTATTTTTATCTCTACGCTTCGCTTTTCTAACTTATTCCACTTCGATTAACTACGGAGCTCATCCTTTAGCCATGGACGCTCATAGCGGAAATACCCGAGACTTAAATACGTGCTTTGCCCCAGCTCGTGTGATTACACGCGAGCCTTCCCACCCATGCGTGCACGAGAACTCACTCCCTAGATTTTAGAATAGTAAACCCATTTCCCAGTAATACCATTTTGTTTGATTTTTCCTTCCTTTTTTAGAATAGCAAGATATCTTGTGGCCGTAGAATCAGATATATGAAGAAGTTTCTCAACTTGATCATTTGTGATTTTCTTTTGAACCAAGAACATAGCCATAACTCTATTTAACTTTTTTCTTCTCCTTGTTTGAATTGCTTTTTGAGCTTTGATGAAAAGTTCACGCATTGAGATTTTTTTGGGAGTAATAATCGGAGTAGGAGTTTGAGTTAGGGGAGTAGGGGGTGCTTGCTTAACAGCAGGCTCAGTTTTTGTTGTTTCTTGAATTTCAGGAGCCGGAGGTTTTTCCTCGGACAGAGTAGGGGATAAGGGTAATTTTTGTGGTGTAGGGTTAGGTTTTATTTCAGTAGAAACTTGATTAATAGGAGTATTTACAACTTCTTTTGGTATTTCTTCTTGTTTTACTACTTCCTTTGGAATTTCGTTTAAGACAGAAGTATTCTCTTCAATTTTTGGATCAACAGGAATCTCAACAGAAATCGGTTCAACAGGTTCAACTTGCTCAATTTTTCCAATTTCTGGTGCTACTTCGATTTTAGGTGTTATTTCAGGCTCTATGGTCGTATTTTCCAACGCCTCAACCGGTTGAGGCGTTGAGATTGGAGCTTCAGCTTGAATAGGAAATACCGTTTCAGGTTCTGTATTTTCAATAATTACTGGTTTTTCAGCAACAACTGGCTCAATTTCAGGTTTTATTTCTTCATTTGTTATTTCATCTGACATATATAGATTATACCAGAATATTGATTTTATTAATTATAAAAATTCCTTAGAACTAACTACAATTGTCACTTTTTGTTTTAAGTTAATATTTGACATTAAACCAATTACCTTATTATTCCTATTAAACAATGGACCACCACTAAAACCTTCTTCTGATAGATAATCTATTATCAATACTTCTTTATTTCTTATACAACCATTACTAAATTCAACTGAATAATTTTCTGACTTTTCGATTATTTTCCCCTTAGTCTTTCTTTGTTCTTTTATAGACAAATTATTACTAATTAGATCCTCTTTATTTTTTCCAGGATATCCAATATTATAAACATCTTCATTTAATAAACCATCCCCTATTTCTAAATATGAGTAATTTTTATTAGTTTTTATATATGCAATATCTTTTTCTTTAGAAAAACTACATTGATTTAAGAATATTTTTTCTATCTCGTTATTAGGTGAGAGTAAGATAATATGATTATTATTGTAATTTTTATCTGGGGAAAAACTAGATTCATTGCAAACATGATATGCAGTTATAAATTTATTTGGTTCTATAAAAAAACCAGTACCACAAATACCTATTTGGTAAATACCGTTTGTGTAATTAGGCCTTAAAACAATCCATACTTTATTATTAAAAATCATAATTTTATAGAATCAATCTTTACTATTTTTTAAAAATTGCTTTAAAGATGTCTTTATATTGATAGTTATTAGTTAATTTTATCAAAAACTGCTATATATTACCAATAAATGATTAGCAATTATTTATTAGCTAAAAGATAAACAAAAATTAATAAATTTCATTCCAAATGAGCTCATTTTGACTAATTCTTTTAAATAGTTATCACTTTCTCCTCCAATTGACATGCTCCCTGTAGATGATTGCAAAAACCCTAGATTGCGTAAATGATTAATTGATCCAACAATAGCATATTGTTCTATTGTATCTATTTTTATTGATCCTACCAACACCAAACCATTTTGCAAATTCAAAAATTTTAAAACTTTTATTTCTAATAATGTCATAGAGCTTAGAATTTCTAAAAAGGAAACTTTTTCATCATAATCATTTTTTTTAACTGGATGTATTAAAATATTCTTGAAATAATTTTTAAAATATTCTATTTTTTCTTTTACAACTTCTCTTTCTACCTTGGAATTAATTTTTTCAATCAAAATTGCTAATATTTCTTGATCTTGATTTTCTATAGAAAGTTTTTCGCCAAGATTATTTAGTTCAAGTGATAAATCGTTATAAAAATTTGTTAACCTATTAAATTCTTTTTGTTGCTTTCTTCCGAAATAAAGAGTTGAAAGACTGCTCCCTATAGAGGGTATTAATTCTAATCCAGCCTTAATTATATTTTCCAATTTTTGATTTTTTGTTAATTTATTATCCATATAAATAATTTTTTGTTTTTTTCATAATATTATTTTTTAAATCTAAAATTTCTTTTTTACGCTTAATCATTTCTATTTCAAAGCACTTTTTCTTTTATTATAGTTTGTAAATTAGATATTCCTTTTTCAACATCTTTATCGTTATACTTAGTTTCATCAGATCTATGATGAATTTCATGCCTTATACAAGTCGTTAGTGTCATTTGTTTATTACCTGAATATTTTCTTGTTTTATTTTGAGATTCTTTTTTTGATAATTCATCATCTACATTGCTTATTTTTATTTTTTTCGATTCTAAATAACCATATAATTCATTTAAATAATCCTCTCCATTAACACCAAAAACTTTATAATTTATTTCAGCGAAAGATCTCCATTTTTCTGGTAGAAATTTATCCTTTATTAAATCTACTCTTGTGGCACCATCAGAATCCCTTGTTACTTGATAAATATCTTTATCTCGAGAAAGTTGAATGAAATATGGATCATGTGTAGTTATTATAATATTAACATTAGGTTGTTCTGATAATTTGAGTAGAGATTCAAAAAGTTTTTCTTTCAGTTTTGGGTGTAAGTAAATTTCAGGTTCTTCAAATAAAAGAATTAACTTATCTTTATTTATTCTTATTTTTCCAATTTCTTGAATAATAGTAGATATAATAAGTCTTTGAATTCCTTGCCCCACCGAATCAAAAGTTAAGGGTATTTCTGAATCATAATGAGTATCTAGTATTTTATAATCTAGTATTTTTTTTGCAATTTCATCTTTTAGTATTTTTTCAAAATCACTCTTTGTATAAAGTTTCGAGGATAGTTTTAAATTAGTATTAGGAATTTTAAAAAAATTGAAAGATGTTTCAATTTTTTTAAATAAATATTCAAAACCACCTTTAATTTCAGGTATATCTTTAATTACAATATTTAATAATTTTGATACAGCAGTTCTCATCGGGTCACTTGCGGCTCCAGTTTTAATTATTTCTGGGGCATTAATATTTTCTGCTGGTATATAAATAACCTTATCCTTTCCTATCTCAGATATTATACCTTTGATTAGATTAGTCTTTCCGGAATTATTT
>CAYNYY010000019.1:0-8954 GCA_964401625.1 uncultured Candidatus Saccharibacteria bacterium | reverse complement strand
ATTTCAAGTCCGCGTTTGGCTGCTTCTTGTCCTCGGATATCTGAAAAATCAATAGTGTTAATTTTCTTCTCATAAATAATTGGAGTTCTTGGTTGAGGTGATATTTTGGGTCTCTCTACATCAATTGGATTACCTCTTTTATCATTTCTAGGAACATAAATATGGTCTATAACTTCTTTTAAAGTTTTAGCTCCATAAACAGTAATTCCTTCAACTAGACTGGCTTCCTCAGCATTTTTAACTGGTAGAAAAATTTCTTTGTATCCTAGGCGTTTTGCTTCTTGGGCTAGTGGCAAGACTCCTTTTATAGACTGAAGATCTCCATTAAGTGAAAGTTCTCCTAAAAAGATCTTTCCTTCTGGATTGAAATTAATTTCTCCAGCTGAAAGTAAATAAGCTAAAGCAATCGCCAAATCAAAATACGGACCTTCTTTTTTAAGATCTGCTGGTGAAAGAGACACCACTATTTTTTGATTACTATTTTTAGGAGAAATATACCCAGAATTTTTTAGAGCTGAACTCATTCTATCTTTTGATTCATCAACAGCCTTGTCAGGAAGTCCAACTAAAGTAAAAGTGTGCAAAGTATTTTTAGTTATATCTATTTCTACTGTAACTAGTTTACCTTTTAATAAATGTGTTTGGGCTGAATATACTCTAGAGAAAGACATTCGGTAATTATATATTAAATTATAGAAAAACCACAACCAAAACTTGTGGTTTTCTATTATTTAGTTATTCTTTTATACAAGACTTACAAAGAAAAGCTGCAGGATTTGCTTCTAACCTATCTTCTTCAATCTTTTTATTACAATTCTCACAAATACCATACTTGTTATTTTTTATTCTATCTAAAGCTTTATTGATATCTTCTAGCCTATCTTCTAAAGGACTAACCTCACTTGATCTCTCTTCGAAATCTTCTGATCTATCAGCCATATCTCCTTCATCTTGTACTTCTTGTTTGTTCATTTCATTTTCAGGTACAGCTTCCCATTCACCGCTTTTATCTATTTCTCCCAGTGAACCTAATTCTTCTTCTAGTAATTTTTTTTCTTTCTCTAATTTTTCTTCGTATTTATTTATTTTCATAATTATAATTATATTATTAATTTATTGATTAGTAATTTATTTTGGCAATGTTTCTTTAAGAATAAGCCTGGTGATAATTTCTCTTATAGCATTCTGGCTTTTGGCAATCACTAAAGTATTTTTGTTGGGGAAAAGATAAAAAAGCTCCCCAATTCCTTCTTTATTATACAGGATTCTCGCATCTTTGTTCCTTATAATAACATCACTAAATGGCTTTTCAAAAAGACCACTATTTGTTCCTGATACATTTATTTTGAAAATAGAAAAAAGATCTCCTACCATTGTTTTTTCCCATTTAAGCATTCGGGCATAAGCCATAGGATAATCTCGTATTCCTATTATTAGGAATAAACTAGGCGGATTTTGATTATTTGGATCATATATTCCAAGCATATAATTTTTAGAGAAAGATCTTATTAATGAATCTGGAGCTGTCGTTTTCAATAATGACAAAAAATTAACCAAAGATAATGGACTTATTATGCCATCAATTTTCTTAGTTAAGAATATAGCATTAATTAATTTATAATTATTATTTTTAATTAATCTTGAGTTAATTAATTTGGAGAGATCATTCTTATCCGTTGCACCCGTTACATCTATAGTTATCTTATTGTCATAAGAGATTGGAGTTTCAATAGTTCTAATAATTTTGGGAGGCAAACTTTTTTCTTTTGCTTTTCTAATTAATAGATAAGAAAAAAGAATTGCTAATATAATTAAAATAATTCCTCCAAAAATAAAAAGAATTTTATTTTTATTAGGAGTTTTTTTCTTGAGATAATAATTTTCTTGTTCTTGCTTTTTCTGTTCAGCTGTGGCAATTTTAATGACAGACATTTCTTTATCGCGAACGACATCTGCCATATCTGACATATAGGTTTGAAGTGTTTCTAACTTATCTCCATCTTTATTAAGTTGTTTTTTACCTTCTTCCATTTTTTATTTTTTTATTCTTCTTTTTTAAAAAAAGTAGAGTCAGCTTCTTTTATAGAAAAACTTAAACGTCCTCTTTCGTCAGCCTTAATTACTTTAATAGGAACAACGTCCCCTTCTTTAAGAATATCAGAAACTTTCTCAACGCGGAATGGGGCAATTTCAGAAATGTGGACAAGTCCTTCTGTATCACGACCAATACGAACAAAAGCTCCAAAATCAACAAGTTTTACAACAGTTGCTTGGGCTGTTTCACCAACCTTATATTCATGAGTCATTTCTTTAATAATTTCTATAGCTTTCTCAGCTCCTCCATTTTTTCCTGTTACAAAGACGGTTCCATCTTCTTCAATTGTAATTTCGGTATTTGTTTCTTCCCGAATAGAGTTAATTGTTTTACCACTTGGTCCTATTATTAATCCTATTTGATCTTTCTTTATTATTGTTGTTAAAATCTTTGGAGCATTGTCGGAAATTTTTTCTCTAGGAGAAGAAATTTTCGCAAGAATGGTCTCTAAAATTTTTAATCTAGCTTTACGAGCTTGAACTAATGCTTCTTTGAGAACTTTAGTTGGAATTCCATCTAATTTTATATCAAGTTGAATTGCGGTAATACCATTTTTTGTTCCTGCGACCTTGAAATCCATATCGCCATAATGATCTTCTGGTCCTTGTATGTCAGATAATAAAACATATTTATCTTTGTCTTTTTCATCAGACATTAATCCAATTGAGATACCAGCCACGGGAAATTTAATAGGAACACCTCCATCCATCAAAGCAATTGTCGATGCACAGATTGAAGCTTGTGATGTTGACCCATTAGAAGCAGTTGATTCAGAAACAACACGAATAGTATATGGGAATAATGTTTTTTCAGGTAATACTGGAGTAAGAGCTTTTTCAACTAAGAAACCATGCCCCAATTCCCTTCTTTTTGTCATACCAATTCGGCCAGTTTCTCCGCTTGAATATGGTGGAAAATTATAATGATGCATAAAGCGTTTTTGGAATGATGATTCCATCCCGTTAATTTTTTGCATAGTTTCAGGTCCTCCTAAAGTTAAAACAGAAAGAACATGCGTTTCACCACGATAGAAAATTCCAGAACCATGTAACACCTTGGAAATACCTCCAACCTCAACATATAGTTTACGAATTTCATCTAAAGCTCTTCCATCAGCTCGAGTATTTTCTTCAAGGGCTTTTTTATGAAATATTTTATCTAAATAATTATGTATATAATTATGAGCTATATCTTTTTCTAAACGATCTCCATCTTCATATTTTTCATTTATGATTTCTGACCAAAGTGATTCTGCTTCGTTGGTAACTTTTTTACTTTCATTACTAAAAAGATTTTTATCAAGAGAAGGTTTAATTTTTTCTTCAAAAATATCAATTATTTCCTGTGAAACTTGTGGAATTAATATGGAAATTTTTTCTTTACCTATTTCTTTTCTTAAAACATTCTGAAATTCTTCCCATTTTGAAATCTCAATGAGAGCTAAATCAAAACACTTTCCCATTTCTTCTTCATCAGCTTCAAAGGCCATTGATTCAATCATATTAATAGTTTGGTCTTTTCCGCAAACTAACAAATCTAAAGTATAAACAGGATCATTCCCACTTGGAATATAATTATCAATTCGTATAGTATTATTTTCAGGTGTTCTACTTAGATGGACTGCTCCAACAGGTCCCTTCCACGGAATATCTGAAATATGAAGGGCAATAGAAGTTGCATTAATCCCAAGAGTTTTTGGATCAGCTTTACCCACAGCTAAGACTGTTATTATTATTTGAATTGCATTCTCAATATGTTGATTGAATAATGGTCTTATTGTTCGGTCAGTCATTCTGGCTGCTAAAAAAGCTTGATCAGAAGGACGCCCCTCTCGGTGATTAAATTGACTACCGAGAATCTGACCAGAGGCATAAAATTTTTCTAGATATTCAACTGTTAAATTAAAAAAACCAGGATTATTCCCTCCATTTTTAGAAATAACTGCAGTTGCCATAACTACAGTTCCTTCTGATTTGAGAATAATAGAACCATTAGCTTGTTCAGCTAAATCACCGAAAACAGCTGTAATTTTTTTACCACCAATTTCTACCTCATATTCTTTGCTATGCATATTATTTTATTAAGCTATTCTTCAGACTCTAGTTTTGAAACCAAACTTAATAATTATTTATGGCTTCAACTCTATCTGTCTGGAGAATAACTGGTTATTTTTTATAATAGAGTATAATAGCACAAATTAGCCTTATGGACAAGGATATTTCTTTGTGACGTTATAATTTCAACTAAAATTTCTTTAATTATCTCATTAAATATTTTTGAGGACTGAGAGAAAGATCTAGAAAATCATCAGCAATTTCTTTTAATTTTCCTGAGGTTGATTTACCAAAAGAAACGACTTCTACCTGAACCATTGAATTAGATTGTAAATATTCCACCAAGGGCACAAAGTCTCCATCTCCAGCGACCAAAATGACAGCATCTAATTTCGGTGCCATTTTAATTGCATCAACAGCAATACCAACATCCCAGTCTCCTTTTTTCATTCCACCTGAAAAAACTTGTAGATCTTTTGTTCTAGTTTCAATTCCAATTTTTCCTAATGCTTTAAAAAAATTTTTCTCATCGCCACCTTCAGAAGTAATAACATAGGCGATGCAACGGACAAGTTTACGTCCAGCTAGAGCTTCTTTTAGAACAGCTCCGAAATTCACTTTTTTCTTATATAAATTTTTAGCACTATGATATAAATTTGCAGTATCTATAAAAACTCCAACCCTTTGTTCTTTATGTTTGATTATGCTCATTTGTTTATAAATAGGTTTAATAAATATTAAAAATAAATTCCCCTATCCCTTCATTAATTAAATAATTATTTAGATTTTCACTAAATGTTTTAACTATAATTCTCAATACGACTATATATATTATATAGTACTACTTTTATTGTATTTTACTAACTTTAAAAAATATTCTGGTTTTACCAGAATATTTTTTAGCCTTTTATTTTTTTTAATGCAGTTGAATATCTACTACTATCAATTTTTTCTAGATATTTAAGATGTCTTCTGCGATCGGCAACCATCTTAATTAAACCACGACGAGAATGATTGTCTTTCTTGTGTTCCTTAAGATGATTTGCAAGTTCGTCAATTTTTTTACTTAAAATTGCAATCTGCACTTCAGGGCTTCCAGTATCCTTGTCGTGTAACTGGTTCTTTTTAATAACACTTTTCTTAACCTTTATTGTTAACATGATTGCAATATATTAGCACAAAACATAAATAAATGCAAGCTATTGTTGGATAATGGCTTATACCAAAACAAAGCTTTCTTAGTACTTATTTTATTCAGAAAAGAGAAATAATTTCTAATTTTTTTTATATAAATTGACTCTAATCTCTCTCGGAAAGATTATTAACTGGAGATTAATTTTCTTTGGATAGGTAGTTCGCTGTTTTTTTATAAGCACGTAAACAATGATAATATAATTTTTTAGGTTTACTATTATCGGCTTGGTCTAAGGCTGAGAAATATGATTGGTGATTTTTATTTTCAAAAAGTATTACACTATAACCAAATTCTTGCAACATCCAAATATAAATTAGTCTACCTACCCTACCATTTCCATCGGAGAAAGGATGAATATGTTCAAACCTATCATGAAATAATGTCGTCAAAATAAAAGGGTGTAGTTTAACTTTTTTTTGCTCATGCCACCAAGTAATTAAAGTCGACATATTATTACGTACTCTCCCTGGGCTAATAGTTTCTTTATTGTTTACAATATTATTTTTCTTTTTATATCCTTCCTCAATATCTAATCCTTTAATTAATATTTTATGTAATTCAATAATCCTCCTTTGGTTCAATACAAAATTTCCTGATTTGATTATTTCAAATGCTTTAATAGAATTATAAACTTCCACGGTTTCTCTCCCTTCTTCTTTCTTTCTAGATTTTTTTTCAATTATATTTGTTACTTCTTTCTCGGATAATTTACTGCCTTCAATCGCATTAGATTCAAAAATAAACCTAATAGCAAATTTTTTCCACAAAATTTCTTGCTGATGTTTTGTTAATTTTTTGAAAAGATATTTTATTTTAATTCTAATCTTCTCAATTTCTATATACTCATTTAGATTAAATATTCTATCCAATTTGAATATATTACTTATATTATCAGATATAACCGCAATTTCTTTTTTCTGGAGTTGGTCATAATATGGTCCTAAATTTTTAGGTATATTTTTACCCAAGTAAACTTGATTTTTCTTATAACTACCGCCAATGTTAATTTGCTCTGTTAGATAGAAAAAAGGTTTGTTTTTAATGATTTTCTTCTCTATTTTTATCATAAATATTAGGTATATTTTTTTATACTTTAATTATAACAATACCCTTCAATTAATGCAACTATATACTGATTACATATATTTAAATTAATCTATTGTCAGAACAAAGTAGTTTTTATAAAAACTGATAAATTTATTGTGCGACATTAAATTTTTAGGATGTTATAATAAATTTATGGAAAACAATTTAGAGAAATTAAAAAGAGAATTTCTAGAACACGTGGAAATTGAAAAAGGAAATAGTCTAAAAACAGTTAGTAATTATGATCATTATCTTTCCAGATTTTTCTATTTTGCTAAAATAAATAATCCTGAAGAAATAACTGATGATAAAATTAGAGAGTTTCGTTTGTATTTAAACCGTCAACCTGGAGCAAAAATTAAAGGTCAGCAAAGTAAAACATTAAAGAAAAATACTCAAAATTATTACTTAATAGCTCTTCGTTCTTTTCTAAAATATTTAATGAAGCGTAATATAAAATCTCTTTCACCTGATCAAATTGATTTAGCTAAGACAAAAGAACGTTCTTTAGATTTAATATCTACAGAAGAACTGAAACGCCTTCTAAATGCACCAGAGCAGATTTATAAAACATTGAAATTAAAATCAGCTAAAGGTTCAGCTTCTAAAGAATTAAAATATTTGCGAGATAAAGCTATTCTTGAATTATTTTTCTCGACAGGACTTCGACTTTCAGAACTTTGTTCTCTTAATCGCTACATAGATTTATCCAAGGATGAATTTTCCATTAGAGGAAAAGGAGAAAAAGTTAGAGTTGTTTTTTTATCTTTGTCTGCTAAAAATGCAATTGAAAAGTATCTAAAATTACGTAAAGATTTAGATGAACCTTTGTTTGTTCAATGTTCAAGGAACGGCGGGAAAAACAATAGACTAACCCCTCGTTCAATAGAACGCATTGTTAAATATTATGCTGTAGCTGCTGGTATTTCTAAAAAAGTAACCCCACATATTATTAGACACTCATTCGCTACTGACCTACTTTTTAACGGAGCAGATATTCGTTCAGTTCAGATGATGCTTGGACATGCAAATATAGCGACAACTCAGATTTATACACATATAACAGACAAACAACTTCATGATGTACATAGGAAGTTTCATAGTGAATAATTTTATTTGATTATGATTAGAAAATGTTTAAGGTAAGCTTAAAATTATTTTTTATTTCAATAATTTATGTATACTAGTAAATATGAAAATAATTTCTTGGAATACAAATGGATTAAGGGCAACAGTTAGGCAAGGGAACTTTATTCCTTTGTTTGCTTTCAATAATCCAAGTATTGTTTGTCTTCAAGAGACGAAAGCTGAGCCAGAGCAACTAGATGAAGAAACTAGAAACCTCAAAGGTTATCATTCTTATTTTTCTTATTCAAAATTAAAAAAAGGTTACAGTGGAGTAGCAATTTATACAAAAATAAAACCAGAAAAAATTGAATATGGTATTGGTATCAAAAAATTTGACGATGAAGGTCGTATTCTTGTTGCTTATTATAAACAATTCATTTTAATAAATTGTTACTTCCCTAACGGAGGCAGAGGCCCAGAAAGATTAGAATATAAGTTAGATTTTTATGATGCGTTTTTGGAATTTGTGAATAAACTAAAGAAGAAAAATAAAAATGTAATTTTTTGTGGAGATGTAAATACTGCTCACGAGGAAATTGACTTAGCTCGCCCAAAAGCAAATGAAAATAATACTGGCTTCTTACCAATTGAGAGAGCTTGGCTTGATGAAGTTGTAAATAATGGCTGGGTAGATATTTTCCGTAATTTTTACCCGAATAAAAAAGATGCTTATACATATTGGGACCAAAAAACTCGAGCTCGTGATCGGAATGTAGGGTGGAGAATAGATTATTTTTTTACAAATCAGTCTTTTATAAATAAAATCAAATCAACAAAAATCCTGTCCGATTATTATGGCTCTGATCATTGCCCGATAATAATCAACACTAACAGTTAAACAGTATAGTTTCTATTCAGTATCTTTTTCTATACCGTTTTTATCATAACACTCTACAGTTCCATCATTATAATATTTCACGGTTTTAATAGTTCCATCATCACCAAGTAATGTTTTACTCCAGATTTTCCCATCTTTATCATAATCTTCAGTAGTTCCATTAAGGAATGTTCTCTTCAATAAGTTCCCATTCTCCCAAAATTCTTCAGAGTCAATTTTGTTTTCTTCTTTTGTTTCTTTTGATCTTCCTTCCATATTTTCCATATCTTTATTATATATTTTGTTAAGCATAAAAGCAATAGTTAACATATGTTAACTATTGCTTTTTACCCTTACTATACTTTTTGTGTAATTTTACTATTTATTCCCTATTTCTCTTGCTCCAATCCACGCAAGTTCAAAAATCTTCTTTTGGGCATCAGCAATTTCTTTACTTTCAATGACAACTGCAAATTTTTCTCTCCATGAAATAATTAGAACTTTATCATTGTAAATATTTGTTTCAACCGAAAAATGGAACTTATCATTAGAAACTATCAATATTTCTCTTAATTCCTC
>CAYNYY010000018.1:0-9850 GCA_964401625.1 uncultured Candidatus Saccharibacteria bacterium | reverse complement strand
TCACTTTTCATTCTATATATATAATATCATAATAACTAAGATTGGGATAATAGAAAGATAGTTAAATTCTAACTCAAAGTACGCTATAGCGTAGAAATAGTTAGATTCCATTTTTAACTCAAAGTACGAGCTAACATCAGTTTGGTAAAAGTCCTTCTTTACCGAAAATACGCGATAGCAGAAAATCGGTAAAGATTAATAAACTTCTTGTTGATAACACTTTTCACAATAGAGAGAAGTGATTTCTTTAGGGTCAAATAGAGACTCCATCTCTTTTTTACATTTTAACTTTCAACTTTGCCTTGAAATTTAATATAATCATAATTATAAATAATGATAAGGTTAAACTCATAACTGGAATAGTGATATATCCAAATTCATAAATATATCTAATTGAACATGAAATTTGGTTTACCTTACTTGAATCAAGAGCCACGCAACCTAAACTAGAAGATCCTCCATTTTCAATATAAATATGATAAATTGAGGTGATAGAGCCAAGAATAGCAAAAATTAAACTGTAATCTACAATAGACCAATCTTTTTTATATAATCCCAAGCCAAATAAAATCAATTGTGGGTAGAGAAAAATTCTTTGAATCCAACAAAGTTCGCAGGGTGGATATCCTATGATTTCAGAATAGAAAAGAGAAGAAATAACTGCCCCCAACCCAACTAGAAAACCAAAAAGAAGCGTATTCTTTTTGAAAAAACTAAGTATTTGATTTTTAGTATTCCTAAAGAAAATTAAATTTACAATAAGTAATAAAATAATTATCTGAAAGAAAATAGTTCCTAAAGATAAAATTCTATTTAATATTTCTACATGAGCTAACATCTTTTATCTGGGTAATTTACATTTTGTTTTCTCTGCTAAAATCTTGAACGGTACTTCCCCAGTAATGCGAGAACCATCAGCAAAAATCCAAGTAGGATATCCCTCAATTTTCTTATCTTTACAGATTTGTAACTGATTTTGACCGTTAGGGGTTGAACATTCTGTATATGAAACATATTTTAATGATGAACCAAACATTTTCTTTTGAGCTTGGCAATGAGGACACCAAAAAGCTCCATAAAATTCAGCTTTATTGGTGGTAAGACATTGAGCAAATTGATCAAGATTTTTCTGTCTACTATTCTTAGTTAAGAAAAACCCTAAACTAACAACAATTATAAAAACAATAATGATCAACAAAATAGATTGTATCTTTGTCATTTTCATATTATATCAAACTTTAAAGTTAAAAACAAAACCCCAAAGGATGATTAATGGGATACCCAAGACGAATAATACTATTTTACTACCAGATATAGGGTTTTCTTTGGAAGCTGAAGATGCATCAGCTAATAATGCTTTTTTATTTATTCTTATTTTTTTAATTTTTGCTATTTTATTTGTAATATTTATTATTGGTCCAATTTCTTTTCATACTATATTATTTAGACTGAGTCGCAAATTCCTGCAACACAAGCTAACTCTCTTTTAACTTCAGTTTCATCTTTTAATTCATAAGTAACTATCTTGGAAAAATCTAAATCTGGCATTTTGTTTATAAGCTCATTATATTTTTTTTCATCTATCGCTTCATAAGGAGTGAGCTGGTAAACGGAATCATTTCTTGGAAGAAAAGATAAGCCTCCAACAATATCCCAGTTTTGATACAGCCAATGAGCTACTTTTATCCATTCATTTTCTCCAACAGAAATAGTTACGGATGGGTTATGTTCAGTATAATTCACTTTTACAGTTTTCCAATGTTCAAGTTGTTCTATGGCATTTATATCATCTTTACAAATAGCATTCTTGGGAGACTTTATTGGAAATTCAAGAACATAAGTATTTGCATTGTTCATTGTCTGACCCACTTCTGGATTATAAGGAACTCCTTGGTCTTTAAGCATTTTGAATAAAGCATCAGTGGCAGAAATACGGACACGGCGAATATAATATGGCGCATGACGAGGATGCATTCCCGATGAACAATCTACTGTTTGAGAAACTGTTCCAGAGGGTTTTACAGAAGTAGTTGCAGTCGCCTCACCTATCCCAAATCTTTTTGCATATATTTTATTTACACGGATAACTTCATTCTTCAATCTTTTTAATATATTTTTATCACGAGAAACTTTTGAATCCCACTGTCCAGTTATAGAGACTCCTATTAATCTTTCCGTACTACAATTATTTTTCCATTTACTTGATAAATATCCGAACTTAGTTAAGGTAGCTTGATATGTTCCTAAAATTGTAGCTATTCTAATTTTTCTCATTAATGATTCTTCTGTATCTTCTACACGAGCCACAACTTCCGAAAGATTACAGAATTGTCTTGACCTTAAAATTATTTCTCCACATGGATTTGTCCCCATATCTCCTATATAATTTTTAGATTTTTCTAATCTCCTCTTAGGTAAAGTTTTATATAAAGATTCGCGATTAAAAATTCCTCTTTCACCACTACCTGATTCCATAAGAGAAATCCACTCTTTTAAGAATTCTGTTTCGGTTGGTTTAGTATTATAAACAGCTGAATTATTTGCTAACATACGTTGTCCTTCTTTAAGCCAGAATTGACCATTTTTTGCATCACGCATTTCTTGATCATCAAGATCAGACAATGATATCAAGGCGCTTCGGCGAACACCACCAGATACCACACATTCTCCAATTTTACATATTATGTCATGAGCATCTATGTTACGGAGATGTCTACCTTGGCGTCTCAAAATACGCTCCCTAGTAAATCCAAGTAATTCAATTAATGGTTTGGGTCCGGAAGATTTACCTCCCATTATTTTAAGCCTAGCTCCTTCTGGACGCAGTAATGAAAAATCAAAATCAACATCACTTCCACTAAACCAAGTTTTCATACCATAAACTAGAGCATCCGCCCAACCTTCTTTAGTATCAGGAATAACATAATTGGAAAGTTTTTTTCCTGTTTGATTTTTAATTTGAGGAAGTGCCTGTATATTTTTACTTTCAACAGAAAAACCAACTCCTGTTCCACACATTGATATATAAACAATGTCTCCAAAATCTTGGAAATTAGAAGGTGCTACAAAAGAACAATTATAAGCACAAACGTTTGTTTTTTCTGTTGCTACACCAGCAAATTGTAAAAGTCTCATTGATGGCATTGCTTCTTGATTAAGAATGGCTTCACGAATTTCTTTATACTCACTTTCTTTGAGTATATTACCAAGTTTACTTTTCATAAAATTAACATATCTGTCTATCGTTTCAATCCATGTTTCTCTTCTTCCTTCCTCTTCAATCCATCTCGCGTAAGTACGATAATAAATAAATTCAGCAAGTGGATTTCTAAAATATTTTTTACTTTCTTCAGTAATTTTTTTTACATGTTCTGGAACTACAATATTATGAGCTCGTAAACGAGTTCTTTCTTCTCTATACAAAATATAATTTCTAGAAGACTTAACATAATCAGCTAATATCAATTCTTGTTCAACTGTATCTTGAATACCTTCAACTGTTGGAATAAAATTTTTATATTTTTTAGCAATACGCACTAATTCCATTAATGTTCTATTGGCAACAAGATTTGCTTCTTTGGGAGACCCTTCTCCTCCGGCAAGCATTGCTTTGTTAATAGCATTTTTAATTTTTTCAATATCAAATGGAACAATTTCTCCATTTCTTCTTTGAACACTCTTAACAAAAGAATTCTTGCTAGGTTTTTTTTCTACTGATACACTTTTTTTTACTGAAACTGTATTTTTTGAGACAATTATTTTCTTTTTTGGAGACATATTTTATAGAATATTAATGATAATGGTTACCAGTGTTTTGGAATTATATTATACATCTCTAGTAAGTTAAACTCCTAATTATTCGCTCTCAAAATGCCTATTAGAGTAAAAAGTAGAATAGTCGTCAAATTTTAATCTAAAAAATCTCTAAAAAAGCTTTCTATAAGGGCATTTTTTAGGATGGTAAATTTGGAAGAAGAAGCTTAGTAAAAAATTGGAAATTTTTTACTAAGCTTCTTAATTTTTTCTATAATTTAGACAACTTCAGACAAATAACATTGTCCACAATAAACTATTCTTCGTCAAATTTTTTACCTCTAATTAGAGCTTTGAGAATAATTGAGAGTTTCATTTTAGCAACACCTATAACTTTATCAGCTCCGCCATAATAAATATATAAATATTTATTATGTTTAACCATACCACAAGGAAAAACGACATTATTTACAATACCAATTTTTTCATAATCTTCTATGGGTTCAAAGATGGGGTCTGTTGATCGAGCCAAAACAGTAGTTGGGTCTTTTAAATCAAGGAGAATGACTCCAACACGATAAGTACTATGACTTTTTGAAACTCCATGATAAATTAATAACCAACCATATTTTGTTTTGATGGGTGGAGCTGTAACTCCAACTTTTAATCCATCCCATGAATTCATTCTGGGGCCTAATACTCTAATACATTTATTAACCATATTGCTTTTAAAATCAAGTGACTCTAAATAGTCCCCACAGATTTCTTCGCTAATACGATGTAATATAAAATATCCTTGTTCAAATTTCTCAGGGAAAAGACAAGCATCTTTATCGTCCAATCCTGGAGGTGTAATAAGAACTGGTTTAGTCCAATTCCATTTATGAGAAGTAAAATCTTTTTTATTAATAGAGGAAATAGCCACTCTAGGAGGACCAATACTATCATAAGCTGTATAACAAACATAAAGATTTTTTCCTATTAAAGTTAAACGTGGATCTTCACATCCGGAATTCCCATTAGAAATTTTTTTTATTTCAAAATCTTCGCGTGGAATATAAACAGGATTAGCTAAATGTAAATCTAATTTTACACCATTTTTACTTGAAGCATAACCAAAAGTTGAGGTATTATCATTTGAAAAAGCACGATAAAGAAGATGGACTTCCCCTTCTAGAGATATAGCTGCTGGATTGAAAGTAGCTTTGTTTTCCCAAGAATGATTCTCATTAGGAGTTATTATTGGATTTTCTTTGAAACGTTTGAAACTCCATTTTTCATAAGTTTTAAAATCCATCGTGGAAATTAAATCTGTCAAATCAACACGGGCCATACAGGTAGTTGTGTCTGCTGCTCCATAATATATAGTTAGAGTATTTTTATTAATTAAAGCTCCTGAAGGAAAAATGACATCTTCTACATAACCAGACATTTCATATGATTCATTTGGTGTAAGCATTGGACCTCTTGTTTTTCCTATGATTTGCCTTGGATTTTTTAGATCAAGTAGGATGGCTTCAACTCCAAATATTTTATCTAATTTTTCTGGGCCCGGAAAATAATTCTGGATGTGCGAATACACTAGAAGCCAACCTTTCCTTGTTTTAACTGGAGGAGCTCCGACTTCTAACTGATCGTATGATGTCCTTTTAAAATTAAAAGCATGGCTATCTAAATCTTTAATCCATTCTTCCCAATATTCTTCATTCCAAATATCCTCAATTTTATCAAATTCAGCAAGGCAAATCTGAGATGGAGGATTGTCGGTATGAATTGAAAAAATAACTATAATTTTTCCATTGATGCGTTCTGGAAAAAGAGCCATCGCCTTAGCATTAAATGGTGTAACTAAATGACGTTCAGTTATTTTTTCCAAATCTTCAGATATAGCTAGTCCAACTTTGATTCCTTCTGCTCCAAATGGATAACGAGATAGAGCCGTATAAAAAATATAATATTTTCCTTCAAAGAAAGTTACTCGTGGATCTTCGCAACCATTAATATCCCACTTTTCTTGCGGTTCAATAAAAGGAACTCTGTCTTTAAAATGAATTCCGTCACTACTTTTGCCAATTCCAATAATTGAAACCTGTTGCTGATTAGAAATTCTATCAACCGCTGAAATAGCCCGATAGAGTCCATAAGTTATTTTTCCACATTTAATAGGACACATATTGAAAGCTGAGAATTCTTCCCAGTAATGATCTCTATTAGGAATAAGTATTGGATTATCAACTGATTTTTTTGCTATATACATATTATTTAATTAATTTTGACGATTGAAGTCTTTTTTTATTTTTTAATTTAGCTGGTTTACTTTGTTTAAGGGCATTAAGTAATTCTTCTAATTGTATTGAAGCCACACAAACGAATTTATCAGATCCACCATAATAAACAAAAAGTTTCCCCTTCTTAACTACTGCTCCGCAAGAATAAATAACTCCCCATTTATTACCATTGTTTTCATAATGTTCTTCTGGTTCAAGAATTGGGTTTTGTAATTTATATAAAATTTTAGTTGGATTTTTCAAATCAAGAATCATAGCTTTCATTTTATATTTACCATCTTCTGTTACATGATACAAAATAAGCCAACCTAACCTTGTTCTAACCGGTGTTGGTCCGACGCTTCTTATTCCAGTTTTTCTGATGGCTTCTTCTCTATCTTCATGTGAAATACTTTTAATAAACTTATTACCATTTAGCTCTTTTAAATCATTAAAATAATCAACTAGAATACCATCTGATATTCCATGTAATATTGCATATTTACCGTTTATTTTTCCAGGGAAAAGAACCCAGTTTTTGCTAAGTTCTCCTGGCAAAGAAATTAAAGTTGGTTTTTCCCAATTCCATCTTTTCTTTTTAAAATCATTAAAATTAATTGAAGTTAGAGCAATCCTAACAGAACCCCATCCATCAAAAGCAGTATAAAGCATATAGAGAGTATTATCTATCAACGATAATCTTGGATCTTCACACCCACCACTCCAACCTCCTCCTGAAATATAATCTACAGAAAAATTGCTATATTTAACATAATTAAAATATCTTTTGTAAACTGAATATGTTGGCCTATCTTCTATACGAAAACCGTCATAAGTTGAAGCATAACCTAATGCAGAAGAATCATTATCTCCAATAGCCCTATAAAGTAAGTGAATTTTACCATTAGATTCAACTGCAGCAGGATTAAAGGTGGCTTTTGTTTCCCAAGGATAAAAACTGGGGGAAATAATTGGATTATATATTGGTTTTACTAATTTTATTGGTGATTCTTTTTTAATTTCTGGAAGATTTCTTGGGCGAGTAATTCTTTTCTTTTTCTTGTAAGTGATTTTAGTTATTTTCCCTTTCCTTTTTGACATTCTTTTAGTAAATAACTTAAAATCTATTGAAAATATTTTCTCCTTAATAGTCTTTCTTTTAATTTTAGACTTTTTGATAACCATAAATTATATTCTACCATATTTATCTTCGTAACGAACAATATCATTTTCATCAAACTCTCCCAGGGAAATTTCAAGAACTTCAATTCCATCATTTCCAGCTTTTATTTGATGTTTAGTTCCAATTGAAATACTTTGTTCATCATTAATCTTAACGAGGTGTTCTTGATCATCAATTTTAAAAATTCCAGAACCCCCAATAACTCTCCAAAACTCTTTCCTTTTCTTATGACTTTGTAAACTTAACTCTTCATTAGGTTTAACAACAAGAATTTTTACTGTAGAAGAAACATTATCAGTGAACCGACGGAAAAATCCCCAGGGCCTTTTTTCTTGATAAATTTTTAATATATTTTCCATATTTTGAGTATACTACATAATTAATAAATTTGTATCTATTTTATTTGGTTATATTTCCAAGCTATATATGAAAAGTACATAAAGAAGAAAAATAGTGGTAAATAAAAATAGATTCCTAGTGGGTTAGTTGTATTTGATAATGTCTTCAAAATACCTTTTAATACAGAAAGGTGATTTAAAAAGATATCCCAACTGTTGAAACGTAAAAATCTTCCTAAGTATACTCCAAATGAAGTGAAAAATATAATAATAGCAATGATTATATTTGTAACAGTTTTAGAATAGCTCATTCTAAAGATTTGTTCTATATGAAAGATTGAATTCATACCTAAAATCATACCAACCCAAGCAGAACTAAAGAGTAATATAGAATCATAAAAAGCTGGAACACTTCGAACAACCCCGATGTGAATAAGGTCAGTAACTATATATGGAGCATTGGGTAAAAGTAATAACCAAAAAATTCCAACAATTATAAATAATGTTTTTGATAAATTATTTTTTTTGGCTTGAGATAAAAGTAATGAACTGATAATAAAAGGAAGTGTTGCTAAGAATATATTCCATGAAATATAAATGAGAGAAAAACTTCCGAACACAACAACGCGAGCAATTATTAAAATCAGAGGTAGGAGAAGGAGAATAACAATTTGTTTTGGTATATTTATATTGAGAATGTTCATAAATTATTTTTTATTTGAATGATTAGAATATTTATTAAGCATATCCGAAGAACTTCTAATCTTACCACCACGCCCAACATTGAAAACCATTTTAATACCTAATTCATTACATAATTGAAATTCTGGAATATCATCAGCAAATCTGTCCCCCCCATTAGCAAAGATATCGGGTCTGATTTCTTCAATTTCTTGACAAACACTATATTCCTTTGTGTTTCTGTCATATACTTTTTTAGAAGGCTTATGTTTAGTCAAGACAACTTCATCCACACAACCTAAGGCTTCAATAATTTCTTTACGTTCATCTTGGGGCATAAAAAGCTTCTTCCCTTTAATTCCAAACCAATTATCATTATTTATAACAACAACAAGTTTATCTCCTAGCCTTTTGGCTTCTTGTAAATAACGAATATGCCCAATATGAATCGGATTAAAACCTCCACTAACCATAACAACTTTTTTTCTTTTTATAAGTTTAGATTTTATCTTTTTATTTTTTGTTTTCATTTTTAATTAAATAATATAAGTATATTAATCACCTATATAATATAATAAAATACCCCCCATTGCAAAATTAATGTGGGGAGTATTTTAAGTTATTTAAACCAAGTAAAACATCATAACAATTTTTCTTTATTTATCCTGATATCTCACTACTTGATTGTTCATTATGTTTGCTTTTACATGAATCTGAACAAAACTTTTTGTCACCTTCCGTTGGGTAATCTTTTCCTTTTTCTAGACCCATTTTACAAACTGAACATTTTTCTTCTTCGTCTTCTTTTTTCTTAAATATATTAAACATGATTATATATTATTAATTACTTTGCTAATAATATTGACACTACTACATATAGTATACCCCCACATTTTTATTAGTCAATGTAAAATAATAGCAAGAATTATTCTAAATGATCTTACAAATTATGAGAGGCAAAGTCCCAATTCAATAAATTATCAATAACTACCTCAATAAAATCATCACGGCGATTTTGATAATCTAGATAATAAGCATGTTCCCAAACGTCAATTGTTAACAATGGTTTGACATTATGTGTAAGTGGATTGTCGGCATTAGAAGTTTTCATAATTTCCAATAAACCTTCTCTTTTAATTAACCATATCCAACCACTACCAAATTGAGACATTGCAACTATTTTGAATTCTTCAATAAATTTTTCGAAACTACCAAAAGAAATTTTAATTAATTCGGATAACTCTTTAGAAATTTTTATATTTTGTTGGGCTGGACAAAGACTGTTCCAAAAGAAAGTATGATTGAATATTTGAGCTGCATTATTGAAAATAGCAAGTTGTTTTGGGCCATCTTTCGTCTTTAATATAATGTTCTCTAAATTATCATTCTCTAAATCAGTCCCGACAACTAATTTATTTAATTTACTGACATAACCTTGGTGGTGTTTATTGTAGTGATACTCAATAGTATTTGTAGAGATATAAGGCTCTAAAGCATTTTTTTTAAATGGTAGCGGTGATAACTTAAACATATATTTTTATTATAAATTACTAATTATATTTTATATTGTAACAAATATTAGTTGAGGTAACTATTTTATTAGTTGCGCAAGAACGGTTCTTGCGCAA
>CAYNYY010000017.1:7464-11856 GCA_964401625.1 uncultured Candidatus Saccharibacteria bacterium | reverse complement strand
CTTTAGCTTCCCAGCTAAAGGAAGCAGAATCCCCATAAGGGATTTGTGCTTGGGGGAAAATTACAGAAAGGCTCGGTGCCGTTGGAGTAGGCTCCGGCGGTGTTTTTTGACACCCTGCAAAAATCAGGATGGAAAGGATTATCGCCACCAGCGACAATTCTTTCAATAAGGAATTTTTTTTCATGGTTTTATTTTTTTTAGTTATTTTCAAAGAATTTATTTACTCCAATTATACTACACAAAAATACTTTTTGTCAAGGGTAGAAAAGCAGACCTTCTCAAATGAGTAGTTGCACAATATGCGCAAATGCGCAAGAACCGTTCTTGCGCATATTTATAAGCTCAGCGCAGTTGCGCAAGAACCGTTCTTGCGCATTTATAATTTGTAGCTTAGGTGACCTTTTGAATATTGACGAATGAACTTTTATATAGTAATATCCTTTAAGTAAGTCCGTCATCGAATCGGGCTTTTATTTTTAAAAACTTAATAACAATTAAATATGTTAGACCTAAAAACAATGAAATCTGCTCTTGAACAACTTGAAGAAGAGCGAAAAATACCACGGGAAAAAATAATTGAAGCAATTGAACAAGCTTTGGCGGCTGCTTATAAAAAAGATTACGGCAAAAAAGGTCAAATCATCCGAGCAAAATTAGATATTGAAACCGGCGAAGTTGAATTTTACCAAGTTAAAATTGTCGTTGATGAATCTATCGTCCGCATAGTTAAGGAAGATGAAGATATTGACGACATTGAAATAGCCGAGGACGACGAACGGGTAAGATATAATGAGGAACATCATATCTTATTAGAAGATGCTAAAAAAATTAAAAGGAATGTGAAGCTGGAGGAAGAAATTGTTTTTCCATTAGATAATAAAGAAGATTACGGCCGTATTGCTGCTCAGACTGCAAAACAGGTTATTATTCAAAAAATCCGCGAAGCCGAACGTGAAATTATTATTGAAGAATATGGAAGTAAAGAAGGAGAAATAATAAATGGTATTATTCAAAAAATTGAACGCGGTATTGTCTATATAGATTTCAATCGGGCAACGGGAATAATTTTACCCGAAGAGCAAATACCGGGAGAATTTTATAAGAGAGGAGACCACATTAAAGCTTATTTATATTCTGTTGAAGAAACTCCACGAGGAGTAAACCTTAAACTTTCCCGAACACACCCTCAACTTATTGAAAGTTTGTTTGCGATGGAAGCTCCGGAAATTGCTTCTGGGGTTGTTGAGATTAAAGCTATTGCTCGTGAAGCAGGATCTCGTTCTAAAATTGCTGTTTACTCAAATGACGAACATATTGATCCTGTTGGTTCTTGTGTTGGGCAAAGAGGTGTTCGTGTAACAACTGTTATGAGTGAATTAAACGGCGAGAAAATTGATATTATCCCTTGGTCAGAAGATCCAGAAGTTTATATAGCAAGTTCTATCTCGCCAGCAAATGTCGTCAATATTAAAATTGAAAACGAAGAGCATCGAGCAATAATTGAAGTATCCAACGACCAGCTTTCATTGGCTATAGGTAAAGGAGGTCAAAATGTTCGATTAGCTGCTAAACTTACTGGCTGGAGAATAGATATTAAAAGTATTGACTTAGACGAAAATTCAAAAGAAAATATAGAAGATATTACTTTGGATGATGGTATTGTTGACGATGGCACTGAATAAATTATAATGGTTATTATTAATTAAAAGTTTTTGGTAATTATTAAGTGTGAAATAAAAATTATAAGTGTTTATGTCGAGTTTTATTAAATTAATTTAAGCAACGAAAATACGAAAATTTCTTGCTTTCAAAAAAATGAATCCTTTTATTATTTTTGCTTTAGTTTCCTCGGTTATCGCAATTCTTTATGGCTTGTTCTTAATAAGAATCGTAATGAAAAAAAGTCCTGGTGATGAAAAAATGCAAAACATAGCTCTAGCTATCCAGCAAGGAGCAAAAGCATATTTGAATCGTCAATATAAAACAATTGGAATTGTGGCTGTTATTCTATTTTTGATAATCGGCTTAACTCCAATGCTTGGCTGGATGATGGCTATTGGTTTCTTATTCGGAGCAATTTTATCGGCTCTTGCTGGATATATCGGTATGAATGTTTCGGTTAGATCAAATGTCCGCACAACGGAAGCTGCTAAAAGTGGGCTCAAGGAAGCTTTGGGAGTTGCTTTTAAGGGAGGTTCTGTAACTGGACTTTTAGTTGTCGGACTTGCCTTACTTGGAATTACTGTTTTTTATTTAATTGCTGAAAAATTTGTTGGTGGAGCTATTCGTCCTCTTATTGGATTTTCATTCGGAGCCAGTTTAATTTCAGTTTTTGCTCGTCTAGGTGGAGGAATTTTTACCAAAGCTGCTGATGTCGGAGCTGATTTAGTAGGAAAAGTTGAAGCTGGAATACCTGAAGATGACCCTCGCAACCCTGCAGTAATTGCTGATAATGTTGGAGATAATGTTGGTGATTGTGCTGGTATGGCAGCAGATTTATTTGAAACTTATGCTGTTACTTCTGTGGCTACAATGCTTTTAGGTTCGTTGGTTTTCTCAAATTTTAACAATGCTATTATTTATCCTTTAGCTATTGGTGGAGTGTCTATTCTTTCAACAATTGTAGGAACTTGGTTTGTAAAGTTAGGAAAAAAGAAAGATATAATGGGTGCTCTTTATAAAGGATTAGGTGTAGCTGGGATATTATCAGCTATTGGCTTCTACCCAATTACAAAATGGCTAATGTCTGGACAGACAATTTATTCTGTAAATTCTCTTTACTTTAGTTCTTTAGTTGGAATTCTGGTTACTGCTCTTCTTGTCGTTATTACTGAATACTATACTTCAACTAAATATAGGCCTGTTAGGTCAATAGCAGAAGCCTCTGTTTCTGGACATGGAACAAACATAATTCAAGGCTTGGCTATTTCTATGAAAGCTACTGCCTTACCTTTACTTACAATAGTAACTGGAATTTTAGTTTCTTATCATTTTGGAGAACTTTATGGGGTAGCCGTAGCTGCTATGTCCATGCTCTCCCTAACAGGAATTATTGTAGCTATTGATTCGTTTGGTCCTATAACTGATAACGCTGGTGGAATAGCCGAAATGGCCAACCTCCCTGATAGTGTGCGCGACGTAACTGATCCTCTTGATGCTGTTGGAAATACAACCAAAGCTGTAACTAAAGGTTATGCTATTGCTTCAGCTGGACTTGCCGCTCTTGTTCTCTTCTCTTCTTATACTCAAGAATTTGCAAAGTTTGGACATAACTTAAATTTCAATCTTGGAAATCCATTAGTTATAGCTGGTCTTTTGATTGGGGGCTTATTGCCTTATTATTTTGGAGCTCTTTGTATGGAAGCTGTAGGAAAAGCTGCGGGGCGTGTTGTAGATGAAGTTCGCCGACAGTTTCGTGAGATTAAAGGAATTATGGATGGCTCTGGTAAACCAGAATATGCAACTTGTGTTGATATTGTAACAACTGGAGCTATTAAACAAATGATTCTTCCTGCTCTTATTCCAGTCTTGGCTCCAATTCTAGTCGGATTTATTCTTGGACCTGAAGCACTTGGAGGGCTTTTAGTTGGATCAATTATAACAGGAATTTTCTTAGCAATTTCTATGACTTCCGGTGGTGGAGCTTGGGATAATGCAAAGAAATATATAGAAGAAGGAAATCATGGTGGTAAAGGTAGTGAAGCACACAAGGCTGCTATTACAGGCGATACTGTCGGAGACCCTTATAAAGATACAGCTGGTCCTGCGATTAACCCAATGATTAAGATTCTAAATATTATTGCTTTAATTATTGTTCCTTTGTTAATTACATTTTGGTTCTAAAAAATAATTAAATAGTGCTTATCAAAAAATCCCGCATCTGCGGGATTTTTTTAAATTAGTTTATATAACTTTTCTAAATTAGTTCGCTGAAAATAAATTCTCGTCTACTTCAAGCTCTTTCCTACTTAACAATTCTGCTTCTATACGAACTAAAGCTTCATTATCTTTGTTAAAATTTCTATAAGATGTAAGTGCCATTTTAAGAGTAGCTGTATCAATACTAGAGAGATCATCGTACGAATAATCAATTTCGTCTGCTACAGATGCTTCTTTGTTAACTACATTATTAACTGCGGAATCTTTACCTTTTTTATTATTTAATCCTTCCATATATATTTATTTTAGTAAAATTATTTTTAATATTTTAATTCTATCTCTATTAGAATATCAGGTCAAGTTTTGCAGAATTGTGATGTCAAGGTTACAATATTATATTATCAAGTTTTGTAGTATTGTGGTGTCAAGTTTACACTTCCTAACTCTAATGAATTCAGAAAATAAATCTAACTTATTTTGCGCGATAGCGTAAGAATAGTTAGATTTTGAGTT
>CAYNYY010000017.1:0-7364 GCA_964401625.1 uncultured Candidatus Saccharibacteria bacterium | reverse complement strand
AAATAAATCTAACTTATTTTGCGCGATAGCGTAAGAATAGTTAGATTTTGAGTTGAGAAGTTTAGATTTAGATTAATTTAGATATTATGTGTTTCTAAATAAATAATAAATAAATCTAACTTATTTTGCGCGATAGCGTAAGAATAGTTAGATTCTAGATTGATGTTTTCTGAGTTGAGATTAATTTAAATATTATTGCCTTAATTATTGTTCCTTTGTTAATATTGTTCCTTTGTTAATTACATTTTGGTTCTAAAAAATAATTTGAAAATAAATCGTTTTTAGTATAAAATGTAAAAACTATGAAAATAACAACAAAAAAATTAGAAAAAAGTGAGGTAGAAATACTAGGAACATTGGAAGCTGTTGAGTTTGAAAAGTATGAAGATAAGGCTCTTCAAACTATCGGTGAACGGCTTGAACTTCCAGGATTTCGAAAAGGTAAAGCTCCAACAAATATTATTAAGGAGAATACTCCAGAAATGGAATTATTAGAAGAAATGGCAGAAAAAGCTATCAATGAAATTTATCCAAAAATTTTAGAAGAGAATAAAATTGATGCCATAGGTCGCCCGCAAATTACGATTACAAAAATAGCTAAAGGTTCAGATTTAGAATTCAAAATTATTAGTGCAGTGTTACCAGAGATGAAATTACCTGATTATAAAAAAATCTCTAAAGAACAAAATCTAAAAGAAGATTTCAAAAAAGAAATTATTGTAGATGATGCTGAGATAGAAAAAACTATTTTAGAACTTCGTAAAATGAGAGCTGAACAAAAACACCAAGAACAAAAAAAGAAAACTGCCAAAATTGCTGAAGATAAAACTTCTTCCGAGTCAGAAAAAAAAGGGAGAGAGGTAAAAGATGAAAATAAGAAAGAAGAGACTAAAGAAACTCAAGCCCCAGCTGAGAGTAAATCAAAAACTACTAATGTAGATGAAGAAATTCCAGAGAGTGAATATCCTGAGTTTAATGATGAATTTGCTAAGTCCTTCGGCAATTTTAAAACTGCTGTTGAATTTAGAGAAAAAATTAAATCAAACTTAAAACTAGAAAAGGAGACTAAATTAAAAGATAAACTTCGTCTTTCAATTGTTGAAGAAATTATAAAAAATACAGAAGGAGAAATACCTGAAATTTTAATTCAAAGTGAAACTGAGAAAATTTTATATAAACTACAAGCCGATATTGCTAATATGGGATTCAAGTTTGAAGATTATCTAAAACAAATAAATAAAACTGAGGGAGGTTTGAAAAAAGAGTGGAGACCAGACGCAGAAAATAGAGCTAAACTACAAATGATTATCCAAAAGATAGCTCAAGAAGAAAAATTAAAACCAACTGAAGAAGAAATTAAAAAAGACCTTGATAATATCGTTAAAATGTATAAAGGAACTGACCCTGTAAGAGCTCGGGCTTATGTAGAGCAAATGCTAGAGAACGAAAAGGTTTTTGCATTTCTTGAGAAACAATAATTTTGATATAATAAAAATATGTTAATCCCAACCGTAATAGAAAAATCACAATTTGGAGAAAGAGCTTATGACATATATTCTCGGCTTTTAAACGAGCGCATTATTTTTTTGGGTGGACCAATAGATGATAATGTTGCCAACCTTATTATTGCTCAGCTTCTTTTTTTAGATCACGAGGATTCAAAAAAAGATATTTACCTTTATATAAACTCCCCTGGCGGTTCAGTAAATGCTGGTTTAGCGATTATTGATACTATGAATTTTGTTAAAAGCGATGTCTCTACAATTTGTGTTGGCATTACCGCTTCAATGGGAGCTTTAATTCTCTCTGCTGGAGAAAAAGGCAAAAGATTTTCTTTGCCTAATTCTGAAATTATGATTCATCAAGTTATGGGAGGAACGGAAGGTCAAGCTAGTGATATTGCTATCAATGCTAAACATATTCTTAGAACAAAAGATAATTTAAATAGAATTCTAGCTCAAAATACAGGACGAAAAATTAATGAAGTAGAGAAAGATTCTGACCGTGACTATTGGATGACATCTGATGAAGCCAAAAAATATGGAATTGTTGATGCCATAATTTCTAAACCAAAAAGTAAGAAGTAAGAAAACCTTTTTTTATTAAAAATTCCAACCTCTGGACAAAGTTGGATTTTTAGAGTATTATGAAAATATCGAATTTTAACAGTTTTAATTGTCCATTTCAGAAATACGGTTAAGCTAGGAACGTTTTTTCTTGTATTAATTCATTTTATGTATCATTCGAATTTTATTTCATTAAATACACAAAATAAAGATTAAATAAGGCTAAAAGCCCGTAGTTTTTGGAATGACATAATAAACATATATGTCATTAACAATAATAATTATATCTGTAGCAATGCTACTTGTAGGTGTAGGGGTTGGGTATTATTTACGGTTAGTCATTTCTCTTGGTAAAAAGGGTTCAATGGAGCTTGAAATCAAACAAGTGATGCTAACTGCCAAAGAAGATGCTCAAAAAATCATAGAAGAAGCTAAATTAAAAAAGGAAGAAAAACTTAATGAGTTTCAAAAGGAAGTGAAGATAAAGGAAGATGAATGGAAACAAACAGAAAATCGTTTTATCAAAAAAGAAGAAATGCTAGATAAGCGTCAGCTTGAAATTGATCACGAGGTTGAAAATATCAAAACAAAAGTTGAAGATATTAAAAAAATTAAAGAGAAAGTAGACGGAATGAAAGCAGAAAAAGAAAAGGAGCTTGAAAAAGTTGCTAATCTTTCTGTTGATGATGCTAAAGAAATACTTTTCAAAAATATAGAAGAAAATTATGAGGAAGATTTTCTTGTTCGGATGCAAAAAATGGAAACATCTAATACAGAAAAACTTGATCGTAGGGCTAAGGATATTTTAGCAACAAGTATCAATAGGCTATCTTCTTCCACAGCTAGCGAAATGATGACAACGGTGGTGAATATTCCTAATGATGAAGTTAAGGGTAAAATAATAGGAAAAGAAGGACGTAATATCAGAGCATTTGAAAGAGCCAGCGGAGTTGAACTTATCATTGATGATACTCCTGGAGCAATTATTATATCTTCTTTTGATCCGGTTCGTCGACAAGTAGCTCGTCTAGCTCTTGAAAATTTAATTCTTGATGGGCGAATACAGCCTGCTAAAATAGAAGAATTTGTGGTCAAAGCCCAAGAAGATATAAATAAAATTATTAAAG
This sequence comes from uncultured Candidatus Saccharibacteria bacterium, assembly GCA_964401625.1. GTDB lineage: Bacteria > Patescibacteriota > Minisyncoccia > Phycocordibacterales > UBA9973 > UBA8515. The sequence continues at coordinate 4,171 of CAYNYY010000017.1, read as the reverse complement.
ATAAAGGGGATCAAGCTGTTTACGAATGTGGAATTTTTAATCTTGATCCAAGAATAATTGCTATTCTGGGCAGGCTATATTTTAGGACATCATATGGTCAAAACGTTCTTCAGCATTCAATTGAAATGGCCCATATTGCCGGAATGTTAGCCGAGGAACTTGGAGCAGATGTCCAGGTTACTAAAGCTGGAGCATTGGTTCACGATATTGGTAAAGCTTTAGACCATGAAGTTCAAGGAACACATATAGATATAGGTATTCGTATATTACAAAAATTCAAAGCTGATCCGCGAATTATTACAGCAATGAAAAGTCATCACGATGATATTCCTCATGAATCTATTGAGGCTGTTATCGTACAAACGGCAGATATGATTTCAGGTGGTCGTCCAGGTGCTAGACGAGATAGTGTTGAAAATTATATTAAACGATTACAAGAATTAGAAGAACTGACTAAAAGCTTTGTAGGAGTTGAAAAATCATATGCTTTATCTGCTGGTCGTGAAATTCGTATTTTTGTTACACCCGAAAAACTTGGAGATGTTGAAGCTAAAAACTTAGCTAGGGAAATTTCTAAGAAAATTGAACAAGAACTTACTTATCCTGGTGAAATCAAAGTTACTGTTATACGAGAAAATAGGATAATTGAATACGCAAGATAGAAAATCTTAATTCTAAATAACATAGAACATATTAATGTCAATACTGACAAAAACTTGTTCTTAAAAATCCCTTAGTATATAATAGTATTAATCCTTTTATTAGGGATCGTTTAAAACGGTCGAATATTATTCAGATAGTTTCTCATATTTTTATTAAATTAAAGCTATGAGGAAAATAAATTCGATGAATAAACAAGCATTAGTAGAATTAGTTCACGAAAAAATTGGGGGTACGAAAGTACAAGCCGAAGAAATTGTGAATGCAATGTTTGATGCTATCGTTAATACCTTGAAAAAAGGTGGCGAAGTATCAATCGCTGGTATTGGAATTTTTTCAGTTAAGGATCGCGCAGCTCGAATGGCTCGTAATCCTAAAACTGGTGAACCAGTTCATGTTCCAGCAACTAGAGTTCCAAAATTTAGAGCAGCAAAAGCTCTCAAAGAAGCAGTTAAATAATCAATCTTGATTATTATAAAAATCCACTCTATTCTATCTATGAGTGGTTTTTTATTTTTTATAAAAATTGTATTTAATAGAGAATATGTTAATATAGATTAGTGTTTTTGCTGTATGATAAATAATATAAGTATATTGAGTAAGATAGAATAATTTAGTCGGGGTGTAGTGTAACGGCTAACATTCCTGTTTTGGGAACAGGCGACTCCGGGTTCGAATCCCGGCACCCCGACCAAGTTATGCTGTCTGTAAAGAAAGATGAGTATACTTTATGATGTGTTTTAGTAATAATTAAGGATGGCTAATAATACAAAGCGGGGTTAGTTAAATGGTATAACTCTAGTTTTCCAAACTAGCGTCAGGGGTCCGATTCCCCTACTCCGCACAGAAGATTAATAAGTGGCTATTTTTTTGTTTGGATAAAAAGTTTCACTTTATCTAGAGAATATCATTTTATAAAATGATATTCTCTAGAGTTCTAACTCGAGCTTTTTTTTCTTTCAAATCTAAATAGATAAGTAATAAATCAAACTGCCAATCAACAAATCCTAGCCTTTTACTTATCAAATAGGTCTCTACAACTCTTCTTAATCTTTTCATTTTCCAGAAATGCATATTCTCTTCAGGTCTCTTAATGAATGGATTTTCTTTTGAAAAATCAGGTAAAGTTTCACAAGAAACAGATTTTACTTCTACAAAGTATCTTCGGTCTCCTTTTTGAGCAATTATATCTATTTCTCCCCATTTCTTTGTATAATTCCTCTCTAAAATAGAGAAGCCATGTTTCGTAAGAAACCTACAGGCAATATCTTCTCCTAATTGTCCTATTTTCTGAGATTTTGAAGTAAATTTCTTCATAATTGTTTCACGTGAAACTAATAATTATCTATTGGACATAAAACACACTTCTGAGCATTGTCTTTCAAGGAAATAATGTTATTTTATAAGATTAATTTCTATTTTTATTAAACAAACATCAATTTTTGACAGTAGTAAAGAAATGTCTTTTATGAACAATCCGCACAGGGTTATCCACAAATATAAGGTTTTTTGGTATATAAGAGACATGGACACAGAAAATCAATCTAGCTTCATTCATTTATGATATCCTCTATAAAACTTAATTCTGTGTATTTCAGGTCTTTTGCAACTATAATAATTAGAATAGTGAAAAATCTTTGAATCTATCACACAAAGTTATGATAGTTTACTTGCTTGTCTGCTGGTGCATCCAGAGGGATTCGAACCCCCAACAACGATTTCGAAGACCGTCATGATATCCATTTCACCATGGATGCAAGAACTATTTCTATTATACCTTAATTAAATAAAGAATAGCAATCTCTGTAAATTGTTATTAAAAAATAAGGTTGCTTTTTATATCTAAAAATACTATAATCTTACTGTTAAAAATTAACGCGGGGTTGGTTTAGTGGTAGAACACGTCCTTGCCAAGGATGAGACAGGGGTCCGATTCCCCTACTCCGCACATAATAAAATTTATGGCAAATTCGCCAACAAAAATTAATATCTCAAAGATTCCTAAATATGTTACACATGTAACATATTTACTCGAAAAAGCAGGTTTTGAGGCTTTTCTGGTCGGAGGTTGTGTTCGTGATCTTTTGATGGAAAATCAACCAGCAAATGGACCAAAAGATTGGGATATAACAACAAATGCTAAACCAAATGAGATTATTCCTTTATTTGAAAAGACAATTTATAAAAATATGTTCGGAACAGTAGGGGTATGTATACCCAAAGATACAGAAGAAACTGATGCTGAAGAAAAGAAATATCATATTGTAGAAGTTACTCCATATAGAATTGAGTCTAAATACAAGGATTTTCGACATCCAGAAGAGATAAAATTTAGTGATAAAATAGAAGATGACTTAAAAAGACGAGATTTTACAATGAATGCATTAGCTTATAACATCCGTAAAGGACAACTAATTGATCTTTATAAAGGACAAGCAGATATAAAGGACAAAGTTATCCGTGCTGTTGATGACCCTAACGAAAGATTTAACGAAGATGCTTTACGAATGTTAAGAGCTATTAGATTCTCGTCTCAATTAGATTTCGCTGTTTCATATGAAACCATGCAAGCTATTATAAACAACGCTCCTTTAATAGAAAATATCTCAAAAGAAAGGATTCGTGATGAATTTATAGAAATAATAGAATCTCCTAAAAGTGCCGTTGGAATAGGCATATTATCAAAATTAAATCTCTTAAAATACATAATTCCTGAGTTAGAAATGGGAATCGGTTGTATCCAAGGTGGAGCCCATGTTTTTGATGTATTTGAACATTGTTTACAAGCTTTAGAACATTCTACAAATAAAGGGTGGCCGATAGAAATACGCCTTGCTTCTTTGTTTCATGATATTGGTAAACCATATTCAAAAAGACTCCCTGTTTCTAAAAAAGGTTTTCCTCCTAAAAAACCTACATTTTACGGACATGAAGTTGTTGGAGCTAGAATAACTAAGAAAATAATGGAGCGACTTAAATTTCCTAATAAAATGACAGATTTTGTGGTTTCAATGGTTAGAAACCATATGTTTTTCTCTGATACTGACCAAATAACGTTATCTGCTGTTCGTCGTATCGTCCAGAAAGTAGGAAAAGAACATATTTGGGAACTTATGGATGTTAGGGAATCAGATAGAGTAGGAATGAAGAAAAAAGAGGCTCCTTATAGGCTTCGCAAATATCATGCTATGATTGAAGAAGTGTTGCATGATCCAATTTCTGTTGGTCAACTAAAGATAAATGGTGAAACAATGATAAAAGAGTTACACATGAAACCAGGACCACGTATTGGATGGATTTTGAACGCTTTACTTGAAGAAATTTTAGATAATCCAACAAAAAACACCGAGGAAGATCTATTGGAATTAGCAAGGTCGTTAAATTCTTTGAAAGATGGGGAATTAAGAACATTGGGCGAGAAAGGTATGGAAAAGAAAGACGAATTGGAAAAAGAAGAGATTAAAAAGTTACATGTGAAACATAGAGTGTAAAAAATGACTAGGCAAGACCT
>CAYNYY010000016.1:2612-12485 GCA_964401625.1 uncultured Candidatus Saccharibacteria bacterium | reverse complement strand
TTATAAACTGAACTACCTTTAACAATATCTTCTCCTGCTTGGGCTTGGATATTAACATTCCCTGGATTTACCCCATTAATTAAAGTTAGATTTTTTTTACTGGGTGTTCCCAACAAGGGTTCAAAAATTCTTCCCACGCTTAATTGACTTGTACTAAAAAGTTTATTTCTGTTAGCAAATAGAAAATATCCAACTACCAAAAGTAGAATAACGGCGATGAATGTTATTATGAAGGCTTTACTTTTTTTATGGTTTTTCATTTTAGTAATTTTTTATTATTTTAATTTCTCGTAATTATAGTTAGGTCTGCTCTTTTTTAACATGGTTATCAAATAAATCACTTCCTCCACCTCCACCTGAATCAATTTTGTTATCAGTCCAATTACATTCATATTGGGTGTATGTAAGTTTTCCGTTTATCTTACTAAATCTAACAGTGTTGGGAAGATTTAAACAAGTATTTTTATTTTTTCTTAAAACACAAGCGGTTGGAAATTCTGTGGGAGCCGTTTCGGTCTGGCTTCCAGTAACAGCTTCCCCTGTTGAGCAAGTTCCATCTTGAGTTAAATCATTGTAGTTATTTTTATTACTATAATAACCGCTACAGTCTGGATCTTTAGCATCAATAAGTCCATCAAGGTCATTATCAATACCATCGCTACATCTATTTTCCTTACTTCCTCCAAAGTCAACAAGCAAATCATTGTTTGATATATAATCTAGGTTTTCTTCTTTGGTACATTGAACTGGAATTGCCCAATTAGAGATAGTTCCATTTGTCATTTTACCTGTATCGCCATCATTAATAGTGGCATTGGCTGTACCAGCTGAACTTATTCCTTTAGCCTTCAAGCTATAATTATATTTCATTATTATCGGATTACCATTAGCATTAACTCCTTTTATATAAACCAAACTGCCCTTAGGAATATATTCTCCAGCTATAACTTTGATATTACTATTCGTTAAAGCCAGCTTTCTCAATTCCTCCGCCCTTCTTTTTTGAGCAGCTTCTACTATCTGACTAACCTTATTAGCTATAATTTTTAATTTATAAATATTTAAATTAGCCTCAACAATACCCTCTCTTTGGTCTTCAGCGGTTTTTGTTATCTCGTCATTATAAGCTAAAATATTTTTTGTTATTTTGAGTCCATCTGTTGACATCTGAAGCCAAGCTGGATTAGGTAGTTGGACGGGAGTATCTTCTCTAGAGAGAAATTGTTTTTGCATCAGACTATTAATTCCATAAACAGCATTCATTTTTTTATTATAAATACCAGGGAAAGATGTCAGACCTGTTAATATCTTATTCTTAAGATTATTAACTGCATCATTAGCTGCATTAATATTCTTATTCCCCTTCCACTTGCCATGTCTATTAGGGGCAGCATTTCCACTAGTAAGTTGTTTTATTGCTTGGTATATTGAAGTTTCTGTTATTTTAGGCCAAAGGCCTGTTCCATTATAGATATCTTTGAAGGTGTTGTAAATCTTACCAGAAGGAGCATCTATAGTCGTATAATTTCTAGTGAGAAAACCACCACGATTAAAACTTGTTGATATTGCATTAATAAAACTAGAAAAAGCATCTGAAGCGTCACTAGTATTAGCTTGCCAATTTGGATTTGGTCCTGGAATACAATAATCTAACTCTCCAATTTTTGGCATTATGGCTGGAAGATGCATTAATAAATCTTTTGTAGCTACGATATAGTCTTGTTGTATTTGCAAAATACCCCTATGAGTAATCGGATTTGAAGTTCCCTTTTTCCAATTCTGCCAAGTTGTTCCGTTGAAAAAAGCTCTATCTCCAACACCCCAGGAGTTATAACCATAATTGAAAAGCTTTGTATCACCATCTTTAGTTACTATATAATACACATCAGATAAAATTTCTCCTTTAGGACCCTTAGGTCCAACGCCAATGAATAGTTGAGGAGTATTTGTAGAAGCATTCCAGCCTCCCTTCATCTCTCTCATCCTTCCGTGATAATAAGTATTTCCTAAATCTTTTGTTAAGTCAAAATTACCCCCTGTCTGAAAATTTCCACCAGTTGATGTTCTGTTTCCAAAAACATCAATTGGTTTTGTGTACGAATTTGATCCAAAGTTGAAAGATGGATTGATAGTATTAGAATTATCTGGTCCCAAACTAGCTAAACCACCCAACCTGAATTTCTTTAAAAGAGATGAAAACAAGACTGATAATGCTCCATTTATAGTTTTAACTAATTCGGTTTGTCTTTCTGGTGAATTTATTTCAGTACTAATTTTATCTCTAATAATACTTCCTGGAGTTACTACTTCCCACTTTGTGCACTTTCTTTTATTTGATTCTTGAGCCTTCTCTACTTTTTTTAAACCATTTACTGCGTTTACTGCCCAAACTTTACATATCTTTTGAGGCAATATTCCACCCGATTCAGTAAGTTCCTGTTTAATCTGAGCAACTTTTTTCTCTTGCTCTTGATTAATATCATTAATGACTCTTACACTATAACCCAAAGGATTATTTGCATCTCGTTGAGTTAATGCCAACCAACCAGTCCAACCACCAACAGAAAAGTTATTAGCAAAATCCCCTATGGTCTTTCCAGGTTCAAGGTATGAAGTCAAATTTTGATTTAAGCCAGCCACACCTGCGGCTTTAGATGAATGAGCACTCACTAAGTCTTTTGAAATACCACGAGCATACGGATAATCTACAGTATTATAAGTTCCGTTTGGATTTTTGAATGTTGATATTTCATTTACTAAGATCTTATCCGTAATATTATTCATAAAAGAATTAATATTACGAATATACATTGGATTTCCATTAAAACCAGTATTAATCCAATTCATAGTTGCTCTGGTCATAGAGGCTAATTGATCTTTAGCTAAAGTTATAGCGATCCCATCAAGACACTGAGTTGTTGTCATTTGTTTTTCCTGTTCAGCCCCAACTTTTGTTACAGCTTTTGTAGTTTTTTTATCCGAAGTATTTTTAGTATTTTTTTTACACATAGTTGCTACAAGAGCACCTGATATTGTTAAATTAGGTATATTTCCTAAAGCCACACCAGTGCCTCTTTGTATAGTTGTACAGATTTTTTCTTTTACATTCTCCTTAAGATTTTCTAATTTAGCATTGATTTTATCTTGAACGAAATTGAGTACTTTTTTAGAAACATTATTAACTAAATTAGTACAACCGACTACTCTCATTAATAATTGCGGATTTAGATAATCTTGGAGGTTAACTTTATATGGGTTATTTCCTCTATCAGAGGGATTCCAATTAAAAGCTGCCGCTTTTGTTGAAACCGGTGACATCAATAACATTGAAGATGCTATTAATAAAGTAAAAGTTATTATAATTATTCTTGTGTTTTTTTTCATGAAGATTAAATCACTTTTATTATACCATTTTATTATATCTTTAAAGCATTTGATAATTTATCTATATTAGAAAAAAGATCGTCGGTATATTTTTTATAGTTGATTAAAGACTGCATCCCTATCAATGGATCATTTTGTAGTTGAGCTAAACCATCTATTGTTTGACCTATTTTCTCATAATCATTAGCAATACTCAAATCTATAGGAGCAATATTTGTGGGAACTGGTATCTTTACCAAGTCTTGCCCAAAATTTTTATAAGAAGTAGCGATTGGCTTTATTAAAGATATAATTTGTTTATTTTTATAGGCTAGCCCTTGGACGATTAAACTTAATTCACTACCAATATCATCGTTCTTATATTTTTCAACGAGAGTAGCAAATCCGCTAAAATAAACCCCATTTGCCTTTAGCGATGGTATTGTTTCGGTCAATGAGGCGTTCGTATATATATCAGGAATTGGCTTAGCCTCAATTTTTTGACTAATAGAATCTGCAATGGCCTTCATAGATTCACTATTCAATTTCCCTGTTTGTTTAAGAGACATAATTACAGCAAAAAATTCTCTTGATAAAGTTTCATTTTTTGTTAGAGTCTCATCCTCATTCGTAAAATTAGTCCCTGAATTTAAAGCTTTTCTTTTGGCCAAAATAAAAGCTTTATTAGCCTTACCATTGCCCTTAGGATTAAGCCCCCATAATCTCTCTTCCCAATCTGGAATGCCATTATTATTAGAATCGGTCTGAACAATTTTGACTACATTTAAGGGTGTATGTGAATTCTTAGTGATTCTATTATTAAAATACACTCCTATCTTATAGAAAAAGAAAACCACAATAACCAAAATTATTATTTTAATAATTTTGGTTATGAAATTCTTGCTTGGTAAATATTTATTCTTCATCACTATGAATTAAATAATTATACATTCTTGCTTGTATATTATACAACTGATTCCTAAAATATCCTAAAATTTTCTATGTTTTTTGATGAAAAAGAGAAAATTTTATTAAAAATATTTAACTAAATTAAGCCAAACTCTAAATGGAACATCCTCAGCCCTGATTTTAGTATTTATTTTTAATTTTTCAAAAATTTTGTCTATCTCGGCCGATTTTTTTCCAAGAGATTCTAAATTTTTCTTCAAAATTTTTCGTTTATGAGCAAATCCAGATTTAACTACTATAAAAAATAGCTCTTCTTCTTTTTTTGAACTAAAATTCTTTTTAGAGATATTTTTGATGTTAAGAATTGCAGAATCAACCTTAGGTGATGGAGAAAAAAAACGTTTTTCTACTTTCATAACATAAGTAGGTTCACCATAGGCCTTAACACTTAGAGATAAAATACTTTCTTCCCCAGATATTTTTGAATTAAGTTTATGGTTTTCTCTTATCCCAATTATTCTTTTAGCAACTTCCTTTTGAATTAGTAAGGTCATCATAGTTGGTTTTATTTTAGAAGAAAGAAATTTTTTTAAGATTAGCCCAGTAATATAATATGGGATGTTAGCTATTATTTTATATTTTTCATTTAATAAACCATATTTATCAAAATCTACAATATCAAAATTCAAAATATCTTGTTCTATTAAAACTAGGTGTTCTGTTTTTATTTCTTCGGCAAATTTCTCTTGAAGGTATATAAATAATTCCTCATCTTTCTCAACAGCTATTACTTTACCAGCCTTTTCTAAAAGTTTTTTTGTCAAAGCTCCCTTACCTGGTCCAATTTCTAGAACAATATCTTTTGATTCTAATTTACTTACACTACACATCATTTTTAGGGCCGGACTTGATTTAAGGAAATTTTGAGCCAGTGATTTTTTAGGTCTATGAATCATATAAATATAATAACATCGTTTTATAGATAAACAATTTTTTCACCACTAGTACTTCCAGTTTGTTCAAAAGTTGTTAAATGTTCAGGTATATCATAGATAAATTCACTAGCACTATTTACTTGCTTTGTCCCAAAAATTGTTCTAAGTTGTGCATAAGATAGAAATACTTTTTTTTGAGCTCTTGTTAAAGCAACATAAAATAATCTGCGCTCCTCTTCTTGGTCTTCTTTTGTTTTAAAACCTATATTCGCATGAGGAAATAAATCTTGTTCTAATCCTGTAATAAAAACATATTTAAACTCCAAGCCCTTAGAGGCATGAACTGTCATTAGTCTAACCCCGGAACTTTTATGTATTAATGTATCTTGATCACTTGAGAGAGAAGCATTTTCAATTAATTGATCTATTCCCCTTGTTTGAGTTGGTGTGTCTTTTAAGGGTAATGAATCATATTTTATAGCTAAAGTTACGAGTTCTTTCATATTTTCTAAAGATTCTTGTTCGTCGCTAGTTCCATGGGATAATTTTTCTTCTAGCCCTGTTCTTTTTATAATATATCTTATTGATTCAGAAGGTTTATGAGAATCAACGAATTCACGAACTTCATCAAGTAGCAGATAAAAATTATTTATTTTTATCTGCATGGCTCTTGGTAATATTGAAAATTGTCCAGCAAAGATTTTAGCAAGAGTCACTTTTCCTATTCCTCGAGCTGGGATATTTATAATTCTTTTTATGTCGGACCAACTTTCTTTGTTGTATGAAGCTCTAATAAATGAAAGTAAATCTTTAATTTCTTTTCGCTCAAAAAATTTTATTCCAAGAACTTGATATGGAATTTGTCGGTGGAGAAGAGATTCTTCAAGAACTCGTGATTGAAAATTAGCTCTATATAAAACGGCTATATTTTCTGGCTTATCTTTTTTTATTAATTCTTTAATTGTATCAGCTACAAATTCTGCTTCAGCTATTTCATCATAAGCTTCGCAAATATTTATTGTCTCACCTTTTACATTTTTGGTGAATAAATTTTTTGGTACTCTATATTTATTTTTATTAATAATAGTATTAGCTGCTTCAAGGATACTTTGAGTTGAACGATAATTTTGTTCCAGAATAACAATTTTTGTTCCAGGATAGTCTTTTTCAAAATGTAAAATATTTTTAATATTAGCTCCACGCCAACTATAAATGTTTTGGTCTGTATCCCCAACTACGCAGATATTTTTATCTTTACCGACTAAAAGTTTAGTCATTTCGTATTGGATTTCATTCGTATCTTGATATTCATCGATATGAATATATTTCCAACGTTCTTGGTATTTTTGTTTAATTTCTGGGTATTTTTTTAATATTAAAACTGCCTTGAGTAAAAGGTCATCAAAATCTAAAGATTTTTCTTTATTTAATCTATTTTCATATTCTCTCCAAACCAAAGCTACAATACTCTCTAATCCACTTTTTACTTTTTCGTTATATTTTTCTAAAGTGATAAAATCACTCTTTGATTTTGAAATAATATTTTTAATTTTTCTAGGTTCATGTAATTTTTGATCAATATCGTGTATTTTCATCACCTCTTTAATTATAGAAATTGCCCCAGATTCATCTATAATTGTGAAGTGCTTAGTTAAATTTAAAAGAGATGCATTTTCTTTAATGATATGAACACCAAGTGAATGAAAAGTTGAAACGAAAGGAAGGGAGATATCTGTAAAAGACAGACCTGTTCCACCATGCTCCCTTTTGTTTAAAAGTGTTGAAACTCTGTCGCTCATTTCCTTAGCCGCTTTATTAGTAAAGGTAACTGCTAAAATTGATGAAGGTGAAACTCCTTGATGGATAAGATGAATAATTCTATGGGTAATTGTTTTCGTTTTTCCAGCTCCAGCTCCAGCAACAATTAAAAGAGGACCGTTCGTGCAAAGAACAGCCTCTTTTTGTTTTTCATTTAAGGAATCAAGATATTGCATGATTTATATTGTAACATTTTATATTCTAAAAGAAATATACTAATTTGCTGTTTTAGTAATTACATTTTAAGTTTATGTAGTTTGCCCATTTCGGCAACTTTTCTTGAAGTTCGTACGATATATTCTTCAGGAGTTTCTGCTGGATGCAGTATACTTTTTCCCCAAGGTTTAAGTCCTGTAATTTTATGTAACTTCTTCATTTCCGAAATTAAGGTTTTATATGTATTGTTGGCTGGTTGATTCCAGTTTACTAATTTTTCAGCAGAATAATCTCCAGTAGAATTTTTTATACTATTCCAAACTGCTAAACTTTTGCTACTTGGGAACATTTTGTTGATATTATTTTCATATATCCTTTGCATTCTCTTCATAACATGTTTACTTATATGTTTAGTATTCACCAAAGATTTATATTCTTCCGACGATAACTGTGTCCCTTTTACTTCTATTATTGAAGGTTTTGTTCCAATTGGAATATGTTCTGTTGGAATATGCCCTGGTACGTTTATCGTTGTTTTATTTACCATACCTAATTTAGTTGGTGTTGTTCCTTTATAATTATCAAGATTTACTGTTTTTTCTTGAATTGGGTTTATTGGTTTTGTTATTCTAGCACTATGGTCTGAGTCAAACATTTTACCCTTGTAAGCATTATCTACTTTTACTGCTATACCTTTTTCTAAAATTACACTACTATTTCCACCCTCTGGATGATAAGTTACATTTCCATATCTGTCTACCTGAAAGGAAGAACCAGATTTAATAAAAGCACTTTCTGCACCTTGACCTGGTTTATACATACCATATTCTCGAGCAAGTTTATCAGCGTTTGTGTTCAAAATATGTTTAACACTTGTTGGAGCATTTTCTAAATTATTACCATATTCTGCTCTTAGGTTTTCTTGAAGCTCTCTAAGTGTTGATATTGCACCTTGACCGTGGTCAGCGATTGCTTCTACTCTCGGTTTGATTAATGTTGCAACTTTATAATTATCAAAACTTACTGTTTTTTCTTGAATTGGGTTTATTGGTTTTGAATGAAGAATCTGGTGAACTTCTTTGAGATGTTCATGATTTAAAGAAGGAGTATTTGTCTTCAATGTTGACGTAGCATTTTTTATATGTGTGCCTGCTTTTTCTGCATTTATATTATGGTTAGTTAGTAAAGTTTCCCCTCCTCCGTGTTCCATTAGATCACGAATTTTCCAACCCAAAAGAGAGAAAGAAGCACTAATAACAATACCTCGTAACATTTCTCTATTTTTAATTTGAGCTTGTTTTTCACCAAACCTTTTCCTATTCTTTCTCATAACATGATCAAGTAATTTATTTCTGTCTGAAAGTTCTTTTTTTATTTCATTACTATCTATTTCTTCTAATTCTTCAGTTAAAGAATCTTTTATTAAAAAAGACAAACGGCTAGTTAATTCTAAAAGCTTATAATTTGTGGCGATAGCGTTTTTAGTTCCATAATTAATTAATCCTTCCTTATTCTTTATTTCGATATATTTTATTCGTGTCGAAATATGTGAAGCAACTCGACTTTTCTCTTTAGGATTCTTTGCTCTCTCCATTTTTGTTAATAGATTATCTAATCTGTGTATTTGGCTATCAGCATCTACAAAAGCAGCCGCTTCTTTTGTTTTAACCTGTTTACCTGATAAAACTTTTGAAATAATTCCTTGGTTATTATCTTTATCATCTAAGATGCCATTCTTTTTATCAGCTCTCCTTTCTATAAAAGTTTTTTCTTCTCGTCCGCTTTTAAAAGTTTCATTGATTTTTTGGCTAGCTTTTCTCCTTGCTCTAATACCTCCAATAGCTCCTGAAACAAGCGGGGCGGCAACTAAACCAAAGGCGAATGTTAACCCCTTCCTTGCTCCATAACCAAGCCCCATATAAAAACCTTTCCAAAGATTTTCGTTATTTAATAATCTTTTCCAAGAATCTTCTTTTTCAATTTCTTTTAGCTCTTCAGCCATGTTTGGATTAGTATTTGTGAACTGAAGCATCGCAATTTTATAATCTGCATCTTTTATACTGAGCATTGATTTTTTTTCAGCTTCTTTTTGGCTTAATCCATGTTCTTCATAACTTTTTGCTAATGATTTGAGTAGTTTATTTTTTTGTTCTTCATAATAGAAACCCGTTCTCATAAAACTTCGATATTCTTTTTTAAGAGAGGCTTGTCTATTTTTCCAAAGGTCAGGCATTTTTGAATATATAGTAGCCTGTTGATTGTATTTTTTGACAATATCCTTCTCTTCCTCAGACATATTTTCATTGCTTGGAATAAAATTAATTGTCAACATATTGTTTCTATTAGTAATATCTAAACCCATATCAAGCATTCTTTCCGTCAATTGTTTCAATGTTTGTTCGTCTGGTTTTATCTCTCCTCGACGCACTGCTTTAATGACATCTTTTTCTTCTTTACTAATCCAAAGAGATTTGGTCATATGTTTACCGATTTTTTCGATAAAGTGACGTGGGCTAAAATCTTTTCTTGAAAAATTAATTTTGTTCTTTTCTTGAAAATTTTTTTCTCCTAATTCTCTAACCTTTGAGAGAATTTCTTGAGAAGATTCTTCTATTACAAATACCTTTTGTGAAGCGGAAAGCATTTGCCATTCTGGAATATTTTTAAAATCATCTTCTGTCAAACTTAATTC
>CAYNYY010000016.1:0-2512 GCA_964401625.1 uncultured Candidatus Saccharibacteria bacterium | reverse complement strand
TATCTTTTCTTCTTTTTTTATATTAACATTAGAATTGGCATTTTTATTTTCTAGATTAAATTTTTCTTTAGGCATATTTTTATTAAAAATTATTCTTATAAATTAACCATAGCACGATTTTATTTATTTCTACTTGCATGTATTTATTATGTCATAGAAAGTGTCTTTGTGTCAAGAAATGATATTTTAGTAGGATTTATTTCTTATTCACTACCTGTGGATTACTTTGTTGACTAACATATTGATATAGGCTACCCTTATGAAGTAAGGGATTGTTAATAATTCTTTATGTCTGAATTATCTGAGAAAAGCTTTATTTTCAAGCGTTTCTGAAAGGATTGTAACGATTATGTTGATATTATATCAATAATTACAGCTTTCGCTTTAGCGGTCGTACTGTAATTCCCAATAGGGAATAATTCAATATAATTATTTTAAACTAGGCTTATTTTAATTAAAACAAAAGATTCTGATGGTGATTATCTTGGAAAAAGAGGAAGCCGTAAGGTAAAAATCTCTATATTTTTTAGATCTCCTCTAGTCGGAGTTTATATTTTCGTTTTTCTATTTGTTTCTATAGCTAGTATGCCATTAAGGGCCCATGCTAGCTTTTTATCTATGCTAAGTAATGTTTTCACCGGAGAAAGACAAGCCCAAGCTTCTGAAATAGAAACACCTCTAATTGATGGGTCAATTCATAATTCACAGACGATTCCATTACTTGAATCTTCTATTAATCCTAATATAGAAAATACAAAAAATAAAGATAACAAAAAAAACACTAAAGATAATCAACCTGTAACAATAGTTCAAAATGATGCTATTTTACCAACCGATGTTTTCACGGGCAGGGGGTTAGAGGATATTTCTTCCGACGAAGTTACCGTTTATAAAGTTAAAAAAGGTAATACTTTATCAGGGATTGCTCAACAATTTGATATTTCAATTAATACTATTCGTTGGGCAAATCACATTTCTGGACAAAAAATAAGAATCGGACAGAAATTAGATATTCTACCAGTAACTGGTATTAAACATATAGTTAAGAGAGGCGATACTTTAAGTGGAATAGCTAGTAAATATGAGGCCAAACTAAATGATATAGTTGTTTTCAATGGTATCTCAAAGAATGGTAAATTAAGAATTGGTCAGGTTATTTATGTACCTAACGGTATCATTAGATCATACAAAAAATATTCACGTAGAAGATCATCATCTCGTCACTCTAATATTAAAGCACCTGTTGGATATTATATAAGGCCAACCGTAGGAAGAATAAGCTCCCCTTATGGTCCAAGAAGAGGAGGTTTCCATTATGGAGTTGATATCGCTAATAGAAGAGGGACACCAATTGTGGCTGCTGCTTCTGGTATAGTGGTCCGAGTCATCAATTACTGTGTTGAAGGTCATCCTAGTTGTGGTGGTCGTTATGGAAATTTTATAATTATTCAACATCCTAATGATACTAAAACTAGGTATGCTCATTTACAAAAAGCTTTAGTTTTCGTTGGACAAAGGGTTAAACAAGGGCAATTAATAGCGAAGATGGGTGATACTGGTCATTCAACTGGTCCACATTTACACTTTGAGGTTATAAACAGTAATGGTTCAACAATGAGACCTCCTGTTTATTAAAATTTGAATAAATAATAGGAAAATAAAAATACCTAAAGTACGCTATAGCGTAAAAATAGTTAGATTTCATTTTTACTAATTGGATGCGATAGCATCAGTTTGGTAAAAGTCCTTCTTTACCGAAAATGCGCGATAGCAGAAAATCGGTAAAGATTAATAAACTTCTTTTTGATAACAATCCTTACAATAAACTATCTCTTTTCGTTGAGGTGAATAAGATGTTTCAAACTCTATTGGACATCTAGCTTAAAAAAGAAAAAAGAATTATTTTAAGAGAATTTTAATTTTCTCTTGGTCTATATTGAATAGCTTCAAGAATATGTGGGGCGGAGATATTTTCAACACCCTCTAAATCAGCAATAGTACGAGCAAGTTTAATTATACGATGATAAGCTCTAGCAGAAAGTTGTAATTTTTCTGCACTTTGATTGAGCAATTTTTTGATATCTTCTGAAAGTGGAGCATAAATGGGTAAATCTTTTACATTCATTTCACTATTTGTATGTATTCTATGATTCGCTCCATTGGGTAGATTAAATCTCCTTGTTTGTATCTGACGGGCTTTTCTAACCCTTTCTTTAATAGAAGAAGTTTTTTCTCCCTGAGGTTGAGTAGTGCTTAATTTTTCAAAATCAACGGCTCCAACATTTACCCAAATATCTATTCGGTCTACGATAGGTCCTGATAACTTTCTTTTATAACGATCTAAGTCCCCTTGTTTACAGATACAAGGTTTTTGTTTGCTACCTTTATTACCACAAGGGCAAGGGTTCATAGCTGCAATTAGAATAAAATTAGAAGGAAAAATTGCTGAACCACGAGCTCTTGAAATTGAGACCATGTTATCTTCAAGAGGTTGACGTAATGACTCTATTAC
>CAYNYY010000015.1:0-13353 GCA_964401625.1 uncultured Candidatus Saccharibacteria bacterium | reverse complement strand
TTGCGCAAGAACGGTTCTTGCGCAACTAATATTACTATTTTTAATATCTATGAACTATTTAAATTTGCATTAATCTTGTCAACAACCTTCTGGCCATGAGTGATCAACTCTTCAATAGTCATTGCTTGGTTGTGTAAATGATGATTATTGGGAATTTTAATTCCTAATAATTTTTGATTCAAATCAACCTGTTTTTTTATTGCTTCCTGAGATTTTCCTTCAAAAAATTTCTTGTCTACATAAAATCGGCTAAGATCTTTTTTTTCTTTGAGATTAAGGTATTTCTGCACTGTTTCATTATTAAAAATGACATTCCCATTTAAAAGATTTTCTAAATATTTAATTTTCTGTTTTTGTTTCTGATCAAGTCTATTTCTCTTATTCCGAAAAACAAATATATCAACATCAATCCTTTTAATTTCTTCTCGGGCTATTTTAATTAAATCTTCAATATACTTTTTTAATTTTTGTTCTATTCTATCTTTTTTAATCTTAGATACTTCTAATTCTCCTTCAGCTGTTACATCTAAAATAGTAGGGATGATAGTAGGAACGGCGTCAATTACTATTAACCTCTTCTTGTCTTCTTCCGACAATAAATTTAATTGATTAATAAAATTATTAATTTCTTGCCGTTCAGCTTTTTCTCCATTCATTCCATTGAGAGTTTTTGAATCAGTTTTTTCTTGTTTAGCTCCAATATTTTTCTCAGCAACTATGCTTGTATTAGGGAGGTTTCCAACCTTTTCTTGACCTACTTTCTGTTGTGGTGAATGTTTTTCTTCTAAAGACATATGATATTCTAAAAAAATAAATCTGATATGTCTAACATATTAATGGTAAATAATGATTATGTCAAGATTTTGTATAAGCCCACATATGCAAAGGTAGCCTTAAGTTGCAGTTGCGCAAGAACCGTTCTTGCGCATTTATAAATAGTGGCTGACCCCAATTTTTGACCCCAATTTTCAATTTTTCAATTATCAAGTGTTAGCTTTTATTTTTCCCCTTTTTGTTTTCTGGGCACATATCCCACATAAATTTAAACCATGTTCGAAATGAGTCTGCTAAGTTTTGATTTTGAATAACAGTAAACATTATTTCATTTTCAGTCCCTACCTGTTCCAAATGCTGATTATGTATTATATTTACTCTATCACCAAAAATATCAATACCTGATGTTGTATTATATGCTTTGGGAATAAATTTATATTTATTCCCAACATTCTTTAATATTGGGTGATTTTTTTCTAAAATTTCATACTCAAAAAGATGATGCATTTCAATTTTCTTTCTTTTCATCTGATTAAGAAAACCTGGATAAAAACTCTTAACTCTCTTGTCCATCCAAGCTCCTTGTGCTCCGATAGAATAGAATGGTTTCCCTACTTTAATAATATCTTTCATATATTGTTTCCAACCTTCTTTGCCCTTATATGTTTGCACTCGATATTCTGCCGGAGTATCAAAATATAACTTTTCCAGACTAGGTAATGCTTTATCTAGATTTTCAAATTTCTCAGCTAAAATCTCAGCTAGCTTCTTTGGCTCAACAGCTTGATATTGATTTTCATTTGAACTCACTACCTCAATAGTTAAACCTTTTTCTATAAGTCTATTTAGTGAATCATATACATTCCTACGATGAATCCCTGATTTTTTAGAGATTTTACCGACAGGTGAATCTCCCTCTCGTACTAATACCTCATATATTTTGGCTTCATTCTTGGCTAGTCCCAATGATTGAAAAAGTTCTTGATATTTCATATATAGAAATATTAGCATATTAAATACTATATGTAAAGGTGATAGATACCACTCACGAGTGATATTTGCCACTCGCTATAAAAATGAAATAGTGTAATTAATTAATGTTATTTAAAAATTAAAAGTCGAACCCGTTAACGACATTAAAGAAGCGGGAAGAATGGAAAAAACAAAAAAAGTGGACATTGAAAAAATGGCAGAAGAAATTGGGGTTTCTGTTAAAAAAATAAAGGCTGCCTTAACGGATGTTACGTTTCGGGGGTCGGAAGAAATTGCAAAGATTAGCAGCATTGAAGATGCTAAAGAATTATATGAATATTATTATAATTCTGATCATCGTTATCTAAAAGATAAAGCCTTAGATAAAATGCTGAGTCTTATCACTACAAAGAAAGAAGCAAAAAAGATATTTAACGAATCCGACGCTTCTTTCAAGTCAGAAACTAAAGTTTTTGATAAATTACTAAGCTTTGTTACGAACATTGAAGAAGCCAAAGAAATATGTACAGGACTGGATTTTGACTACGATATTGATTTTAAGGCTCTGGATAAGTGGCTAAGTTTTGTTAAAACTATTGAGGAAGCCAAAGAAGTATATGATTACTCTCTGCTAAAGGACATTTATGGACATGTTTGGCCTTACCCAGTAAACAAAAATAACGCGCTTCGAAAAATAGCGGAGTTATTGTATACCTGCTAAAAAAATAAATCACTAAAGATTACTCACGATGTTATTATCTGAGTAATCTTTTTTTATTTAACTCATACTACATTATGTAATAAAATTAATATCAGTTAGTTTTATATAATATAAAACATCTGTTTTTTTAGTATTAATTTTTATTTCTCTTATAATTAACTGTTATAAGTATTATTTCCAAAGGTAGCCTTAATTGCAGTTGCGCAAGAACCGTTCTTGCGCATTTGCGCTTTTATAAAAGGTTAACTGGACAAAATATTGATAATCTTATCAATTTCTGTTATAATAACTTATTATTAAATTAAAACTTAAATAAATATTATGGAAGGAAATAAAACAGAGAATAATATAGAGCTAACTGAAGAAGAAAAGGAAATGCGTAAGAAGTTTATTGATAAAAACCCAGAAATGACACTCAGTGATTTGGTGGAAATTCGTCAAAATATCTTTGAAAAAGGTGGCGATAAAAATCCAAGCACAAGACATTTTCTTGAGGTAAATGGAATTATTATCCCGCTCAAAAAAGAAACATCATTACCATTAGAAAATGGGAATAGTGGAATAGATAAAGATGCTTTGGATGAAATGGCTCCTAGCAACTAAGAAAAAATTTTTGATTAATTTACATCTAAAAACAACCATTTTAAAATGGTTGTTTTTAGATGGGGTGCCTAACCGGAATTGAACCGGTATCGAAGGTTCCACAAACCCTAATGTTAACCGTTACACCATAGGCACCATATAATTCTTTACATTAAGTAAAGACTACACATTTATACCAAAAAATCACTGAAAAATCTAGTTCTAAATCTATTATTGAAAATTCATTTCTGAAATTTCTTTATTTGCAGACAGGCCCAGTAATTGGTTTAGTCATGATAATTGAGTTCCCCTTACTGTCAGTACAGAAATAATAACTAGGGTCAATAATTTGAGGAGAAGATAGTGCCCAAGCCTTAGGAGTTGAATAACATAATGAGGTACTACCATTACCTTGAGAAATAATTTTGTTAATAATATCTGCAATAGTAGTAATAACTTTTGAGACATTTTTAGAATGACCTAAAGAAGAGAACAATGAGCCAGAAGTTGGACTACTACAACTACCCTTTGAATTTGATTTTTTACCATAATTACCAATAGTCTTTTTCATAAGAGTAGCAGGTTGAGAAAAAGATAAAATTATATTTTTTAATTTAACATTAGCAACATTTTTTAAATAATCATCAATGTTAACAGGCCCTGGTGGCATTATTATATTATTTAAAACATTTAAATCAGAGTATGTTGACTGCCAACTTAAAGTAACTTTATCATTGGCAATTGCTTTGTTTGCTGAATTAATAATCTTTGATAATGGAATATCTAGTTTAATTTTATATCTATAAATATTATTATCTTTATTCCCTATCCATATATCAATAGAATTTACTGAGGTAGAATCAAGAATTTCTTTTAAGTTTGTTTTTTCGTCTACCGAGAGATTACTAACTAACAGATTAGACATATTGTTTAAGAATTTTTTCATTAATAATTTATCTACGCTAATACTATAATGAGTGGTGCCTGTTCCATTGATATCTTCTTGCCCTTTTTGAATTATACTAACTTTATTCATAAAATTCTTAAACAAAGTAAAGGTTCCTGTATTAAATGAATGATTAAATAAATTATTTAAAAAGATTTTAGCTATTCCTATTTTATTAATATCATTTTGGATACTAAGAGGAATAATTTGTTTAAGTTTTTCTATCTTGTTATTTGGTATTGAGATTAATCCAGCCAAAGGTGCTTTATTTCCAAAGGCATATTTTAAATCAGGGATATTAATAAATAATTTTTCTCCATTTGAATTAAGGCTGGTTTCAATATTTTGACCCAAAAGAGAACTTTTTAGAACTATATCATAATAAAAAAGTGGTAAAATATTTTTGTTTGCTCCATTAATCATTCCATTAGAATCAATCAAAAACCAGTCTTGATCATTGGATGAAATCACTTTTCCACTTGCAAGACTTGAAGTTATATTAGTCAATAAAGGTAAAGAAATATCAACTTCTGTTTTTATCTTATAGGATTTTAATAAAGAAAAATTATTGATACTAGTTAGCAAAGTGACTTCATTATTTTTTTTAGTAAAAAAGGAATTGAAAATTGCTTGACCATTATAATTTTTTATGAAAAAGAAACTTATTCCACCTAAAATAAAAATGATAAGAATGATAAGAAACAGTTTTAAGAAATTATGTTTCTTTTTCTTTAGAACTTTTTTCTTTAACTTACTCGCAGAAACAATATCATTAGAGTAGGAAGAAATCATCGCTATTTTTGATAAAATATCAGTCGTCGGTTTTGAATCTTTATCCTCTGGTTTCTTAAGAGGTGGCACAATAGTTTCTACTTTAGAAATCGCTGGAGTAGATTTAATTATCGGTGGAATTAATTCACTTTTATTCTCAATTTTTGACTTGGGAATAAGATTCGGTATTACTTCTGTTTTGTTAATTTTTGAATCAATATTATCAACCTTATTTTTCAAGGAAGGTTTGTTGGATTCTAATTTTCTGGGTGCTTTTAATTCATCTTGAAAAACTTCTATAGTTTCTGTATTTACTGGCTTAACAACTGCTTCTATTTTATCTTCATAATCTAAAATATTTTTTGTTTGTACCTCGGGTTCTTCAATTGTTTTTATTGCAGACGGGGTCCAGATTTTGGCAACTTCCTCCTTTTTAGCTTTAATAATTTCTTCTTTTTTAGTTTCAATTGGGATTGTTTTTTCTTTTTCTGTATTAATCTTAGAATCTTCTGTTTTATTAACCTCAACTGAATTTAAAGATAAAGATGGTTGCACTATACCTTCGGAATCATTTGTCATAACTTCACGATATGGATCAACATTATAGTTTTTATTATCTTCTTGATTTATTTCAGGTTCTAGTTTGTCAGTAGAAACTACATTATTCATTCCCTCTTGAATATCTCCAAGGTGCCAACCAGCTTTTGCTAAACGCGAAATAATTAATGCCCTTGGAGTGTTTTGATCAGTTTGATTTCTTATATACTCAATTAAATCTTTTGTAATCATACCTATATATTATATCATCACATTTCAAAATTCATAAATATAAATTTTCTGTTTCGGTTGATAACTTTTTTTATTAATATCAATTTCTGTTATAGGTTTTTTAGTAGTAAATTGAAAATTTAAAGAGAATAATCGTGTTCCAGAAATAAGCTCCTCCTCCAGTTTTGAAAGTAAATCATCCATTACATCTGGATTTAGATAAGTGATAAGATGTGTTGCTTTTGATAGATCTTGCTTAAAAAAATTGTCATCAATAACTTTAATTTGGTTTTTCTTTTGTATTCTATTTAACCAATTTTGAAAATTAAATAAAAATAAAGAAAATTTATTATCTTCTATCCCAATATATTCTGCTTTTGAATTTTCATCTCCTAAATAAAATAAGACTCTTCCATCACCACAACCGAGATGATAAATAATACTATTTTCTTTAACCTTTAAAATATCAGGAAATTTTTTTAAAATGAAATTAGGTATTGGAGTAAATCTAGTTTTTTTATTAAAACCGCTAAAAACCCAAAAATAAATCAATATCAGAGCAATAAATGAAATGATTACAAATACCCAACTTAAGATATTAAATAATAATGTCATATATATATTGTAACAAAATAGAGCTAAATAGTCTTCTAGTGCGCGGAAGAGGATTTGAACCTCCACGCCCTTACGGGCACATCCACCTCAAGGATGCTTGTCTACCAATTCCAACACCCGCGCATAAACAAAATACCTTAAAATTATACTTAATTATCGTATTTTTCCAAATTTAATATAAGCTTTAATTTATAGAGGTTTTTTATTCAGTTTGTTTATTTTGTTCTTTTTCTACTTGTTTATCTTCAACTTTTTCAATAATAGGAGAGCTTTTTGGAGCTACTTTTTTAATAAGAGTCACGCTCTTTAACCTCTTTCTTACTTCTTTAACCGCCTTTGTTCTAATATAATAGAGTTTATTTCGTCGAGTTTTTGCTTTCTTTAGAATATCAATTTTACCTATATTAGGAGAATAGAGCGGAAAAATACGCTCAACTCCAACTCCACTTGCTATTTTACGCACTATAAAAGTTGATCCTGATTCTTTGCCGTGTTTACGTGAAAGAACTAAACCTTCAAAAGCCTGAAGCCTAGTTTTGCCCTTCTCTTGAATTTTACTCCAAACTCTAATAGTGTCCCCAGCCTTAAAATCAAGATTTTTGCGCTCTTCTTTGTCTACTGGAGTGAATTTTTCTGTCGTTAATTCCATGGCGTGTACTTTATCACAAATATACATTTTAGGCAAGAATAATAAGAGATTACTTCATCATATTTTGTTTGAATAGATAACTATTTTTCAATATAATTTTTTATTACTCTTTGAAAATCAGCAGGGTATGGAGCTTCTACTGTCTTTAATTCTCCATTTAATAAATAAAAACTAATACTTTTAGCATGAAGAGCGAGCCTTTCCATACCAAGGGCCAAATCTTTGCCACCACGATAGATAGGGTCAGAAACAACAGGATGATTAATGTAACGTAGGTGAACTCTAATTTGGTGAGTACGACCTGTTTTAGGATATATTTCTAGATAAGAAAAATCTTCTTCTTCTTTTGCTTCTTTCGCTTTGAATTTTTTAAGAATAATATATTCAGTTATGGCTTCACGTAATGGTTGACGGGCACCACGACCAGCTGTCCACATTCGGATATCTTTAGGAGATCTTCCTATTGATGAATTAATTAAGCCTCTTTTGTTAGTAGCCAAGGATGCTCTTGGATCAGAAACAATACCGTAGACAAAAGCATGATAAATTTTTTGAATGGAATGTTCCATAAATTGTTTCTTGAAAAAATTAAAAGTTTTTTGATTTTTTACAATAATTAAAGCACCTGATGTTTCTTTATCCAGCCTATGAACAATGCCAGGTCTATAAATTTTTATTTTTTCTCCTCCTTTAATTTTTAAATCAAAAGGCTCTCCAACTTTTTTTATAGTTGGATATTTCTCTAAAATCCAATCAGTGATTGTTGTTTTTTTAGATTTGCCATCGGCATGAACAGAAATACCAGCTGGTTTATTTATAACTAATAAATCTTTATTTTCAAATAGAATTTCTATATCCATATATAATGATACTATCATACCATTCAAATACTTTAAAATGCGCAAGAACCGTTCTTGCGCATTTATTGAGCATACCATTGAAATATATTAAAAATATGATACTATTCATTTACCTACATAAGTAACTAATACTCATCTTGGTATGTCCTTTAACTAAATAAGAATATGGTTTTTGTTTAATCATTTTTGTTTTATTTTGCGCGGTTAGCTCAGTTGGTAGAGCAACTCGTTTACACCGAGAAGGTCGGGGGTTCAAATCCCTCACCGCGCACAAATTGCCCCTGTAGTTAAATGGATATAACTGCGGACTTCTAAGCCGTTATTCGAGGTTCGATTCCTCGCGGGGGCACAAAAAAAATTGCTTTTTATTAAAGTAAAGAAAATAAATAATAGAAATTACAATCACCTATTCACTAACATTTGAAAATACGGTATTAGTGTTTTTAATTTTTATACTTTGTATTTTTTTGTTATTAAATGCTTTAGTTATATTTTCTAGTAAATTCTCTTTAACCAAATTTGGGCGACTAGATATATCAGTAGCACTTTGTGAAGATTGTTCATTTCTTATTGTATATAAAAAATAAAAATTAAAAATTATTAAAATAAAAGATAAAATTAAGAAAAATTTTACTAACAAATCCCAATGTTTGTGCGGGTTTATCAATCTTGCCTTGTGTAAATCTTTTATATTATTTTTAACTTTTGAAAATAGGTTATTCATAATACGTTTATTCTTTTGATAAACTTAAAACGCTAAAAGAAACATCGGCCTGCCAAGTTGGAATGCTTTTTTTAATATTGGTTTTTGAATTATCTGGAGTTGTTGGTTGAATATCTTCATTTACAAAAGCTTGTGTTAAGTTAATATAAAAAGGAGAATTTTCTAGAAGATATATGACTTTAATCACATTATTGAATGTACCACTAATAGAAACTTTGACTAAAATTGTGTCCTTTTTATTACTTGGGATCTCAGCGTTTTTGACGACTAATTTAGTATTATTGTTTGTTCCTAATTCTTCTAAATAGTTAATAAATAAATTTATTTTCTCTGGCTCAATAAAATAATTACTTATTTTATTGTTAATTGATTTTAACTCAGAGAATTTTTCTGTTAAAATTTCATCATTATCTCTACTAACTATTTTATTAGAGAGTGTTGCTAATACATTTGAAGTATATCTATTCTTATTTTGTATAACCTTGAAAAAAGAAATCAAGAAAGACAACAGCATCAAGCTTATTAAAACTGATACAATGAAAATTAAATTTGTTTTGTCTTTTTTCATATTATTTTAAGGTAATTGATATAATAAAATTAAGATTAGTTTTCTTTAAATAATCTGAAATTGGTAATTCTACTTTATTATAATTTGGGTTACTATCTAGTGTTGTCTTTAATGATAGTAAGATATCCCTACTCTTTGCAATTCCATGTAATTCAACCACTAAACTACCATCGGTTCTTTTATTATAAAGTATTTGTGAATAAAAAACTCCATTGGGCTTATTCTGTAATAACCAACCAAAAATATTTTTGCTAATTTGTTGATTGAGATTTTTACTAGATAAAAGTAATAATTTATTGTTTATATTATTTATACTATGGTTTATATTCGTAACACTTATTTTTGGATTAAGAAGATCAAAAGATTGTAATTTATTTTCGGCTAATTTTACTTTATTGCTAGAAAGAAAATACGCTGGAGTAAGAAGTATTATTGATAATATTTCTATTGCCGAAAGAAAAACTAAAAATACTGTGATAAGCCTAGTCCAATATTTTTGACGAAGAATTTTTTTTTCCGCTGGCGGTAAAACATTTACTACTGACTGTGATTCACTAAAAAAACCATTTAATCCCAAACCAATGACTGTGGCATAACCAAGAGATTTTTCAAAAGGCATTTCAGGGACAGATGATTTCATGTCAGAAATATTAACCCAAACATTAGCATATTCTACTTTAATCTTCATACTAGCTTCTAGATAATCAGCAATACCAGCTAAATTAGCGTTGCCACCACAGAAAATTATTCTATTTATATCTTGATGAGCAAGACCATTTTCTTTATTATGTGTTTTCCAATAAATATATTGTTTATTTAATTCATCATGTAAAACAGAAATACCATTTAAAAGAACTGGAAATATTTCTTTGGCATTAAGAGTATTATCAAAACTATAAGATCTTTTCATTTTTTCAGCTTCTTCAAATGATAATGAAAAATTCTTGGCAAGCATTTGGGTAAGATTAAATCCTCCAATATCTAATGTGGTACTAAATAAAATATTTCCATTGTATGAAAACGAAATCCCAGTAGAAACATAACCAAAATCAACAATCATCACAGATCCAATTTCATTACGAGGAACAACGGCTCTATTTATGGCTTGGGCTTCAGATTCAAACGAGAGCGGAAATAAACCTGCCTGATTGAAAACAGATAAATAACTTTCAACCACTTCCACTGAAATAGCTGTAACTTCAACTATAGTTGTTTTGTCATTTTCCTGAATTGTATCATAGTCAAATATAACCTCTGTTGCCTTGAGAGGAATATGCTCTTCTATCTGTAAAAGAATAATTTCTCTTAAGTCTTGCCCTTTTAGTTGAGGAAGAGATAAAACAAAAATATAAATTTGTTCTTCTGGCAAGGAGACACGGACAAAATTAAGATTTTCTTTAATGCGAAGATCTTTTAAAATATCAACTAATTTTTTTGAATCTTTAATCTTCCCCGAACTTAAAATTCCCTTAGGAATTTTAAGTTTCCCAACTTTAGTAAGTTTAAAACCAGACGAGGTAAAGGATAGTTGTCCGTATTTAATAGATTCATCAGAAACATCAAGGGCACAAGAATCCATATTCAAATAAGCTGGAGCTGGAAAATAGTTTCTAATTGATTGTTTCATTACTATTTTATTATACGATACTTATCATTGATATAAAAGGTGTCATCCTTATTTTTTTAGTTTATACTTAAATATCTTAAATATAAGTGGTAAAAAAGAGACAACTACTATTGTAGCAATTATGAGAATTAGGTAGTTATTTATATTGGGGATTAACCCTCCTAAAAAGTATCCTGATAATAATACCAAGCTAACCCAGAAAATTCCTCCAAAAATATTGTAAGAAAGAAATGAGAAATAATCCATCTTTCCAATTCCTCCAATGACAGGAGCAAAAGTTCGAATAATCGGTAGAAACCGAGCAATTATAATTGTGTATTCCCCGTGTTTCTTATAAAAATCTTCAGTCTCAGTTAAATATTTCTTTTTAAAAAAGAAACTTTCATCTCTCTTAAATAATCTTCTACCATATTTTTTACCCATCCAATAACCCATACTGTCCCCTAAAATTGCCATAATAATACAACCTAACAAAAGAACATATATATTAAAAAAACCTTGGAAGGCAAAAATACCAGCTGTAAAAAGAAGAGTATCTCCAGGCAAGAAAAAACCGAGAAAAAAACCAGTTTCAGTAAAAATAATTAAAAAAATTCCTATCAGCCCTATCGCCTTAATAAGTAAAATTGGGTCAAACATAAACTAAGTGTCATTTTAAATATAAAAAATTAATAAATTCGACTTCCTGGTAAAGTTTTTCCGTCAGGAATAAGAAAAATCGGTTCTCCTTTTAATCCATCAACAGCCATCAACATACCATTACTTTCATAACCTTTAATCTTTTTCGGTTCAAGATTAATAATATATAAAACTTGTTTACCAATAAGTTTTTCGTAGTCTGAATAATATTCACGAATACCTGAGATAATTTGACGCAATACTGGTTTTCCATTTTCATCAATTTCATTAAAATCTACTTGGCATCGTAAAAGTTTATCAGTTTCTGGAACAGGTTCTATCTCACGGATAGTTCCAATTTGTATATTCATTTTTTTAAATTCTTTATAAGATATATATTCCTTCATTCGGTTAGTATATCATACTACTTCTTTTTGATAACACTTTTCGCAATACACAATTTCTTTTCTGTCTGGTGAATAAGATGTTTCAAACTCTATTGGACATCTAGCTTGGTGACCATGATTCTTTAATTCACACATACATTGACGATGCCAGAGCTTCATTGGGTTTCTTTGAGCTAATCTTTCATAATGTCTGCAATTTGGACATAAGTGAGGTATTGGTAGATTCATTCTTTGATAGAATTGAAGTTCATCTGGAATGATTTTGAAAGCTTCTGTACATTGATGATTACATTTACCTTGATGTTGACATTCTATAACTTTATTAAGAATATCTTCCTTCACATCATTGATATCATCAGGAATATCTTGATTCTTAATATCTATAGAATAATCACGTTCTTCTCTTTCTTTCCACCTATATCCTTGTTCTAAGGCTTGTTCCTTCGTTAAAGGAAAGTATTCTTGAGCTATGGTCTCATTGTAAGCAAATGGACTTAATTCTGGTGGAAAGAACTCTCCATACTTATATACTCTACCCTTACTATCTACATAAGGCATATCATTCATATGTTTGATAATCTTAGGAACTAATTCTTCATATTGTTCCTTAGTATATTGTTTGTTGAGGATGCAGTATTGTCCTTTTTTTATACCTACACACCCAAAGAGATTAGAGGAAGAGACACAATAAATACAATACTGAATATTATTAACAGCTGGCCAATTATGAGCAGAAAAATAAACATTATTTGTATTATCGCCAACTTGTAGACATTCATAATTACTTTCTGAATTTTCTCCCCATAAGGTTTGGTCATATATACTTTTACTTTTGGGTACATCTAAATACTGAGAATATTTTATATCTTCACCTCCTTCTATATTAAAGGATTGTTTTACATTTTTTGATTGATTTATAAAATTACCAGAAACATCAGAGTTAGAGAAACCGAACATATATTTATTGGGAAATCTTAACCAGAAATTATGACTTTTTTCTTTTAATTTCTGAATTTCTTGATAAGAACCTAAATTATATTCCTTTAATTTTTCAAAATATTCTTCTTTGGTGTATTGCTTATTAAAAATACAATATTTCTTATTATATAAATTTACACATCCGAAACAATCGTGACAGTTTTTTAAGTTTTTAGAAAAATATATATCAATTGAATCCTTAGAAAATGAACTATAAAAAATTCTACTACTACCATTTATTTGGAAGCTATCGTAAATTAAATTACTTTTGTTTATAGAGAATCCATCCAAACTATCTTTTGTATAAAGAAGATAGCCACCATACATACAATTCTCTGAATAAGCAAGACTAAAAACTAGATAGCAGTTTTTACCAGCTGTTGCATTATTACAGTAATCACTATTTACCATACTTATGACCCCCATGGCTGGTCGTGGCACCTTATTATGTAATTCAATAAATTGTTGTAAAAACGGTTTAGAAAAATCTAAATCTACACCTTTTTCTTGAGGATCCCATTTATCTGAATTCCATATATTTGTCTCAAAAACTTTTACTGGAGATTCAGAACTATAACCAGAAAATATAATTTTACCAGTTGCATCACTTTTCCTTTTATAAAGATTCCTTTCGTTTCTAAAAATCATCCTCCTCTGCATCCGACATTCTGGACAAAAGGTTGGCGGTGGAACTTTTATTTTTTCGTAAAAAGAAAAATCATCTGGCTCTATAATAAAGTCTTTCTGACAGTTTTGACATATTCTCTTTTCAG
>CAYNYY010000014.1:0-16291 GCA_964401625.1 uncultured Candidatus Saccharibacteria bacterium | reverse complement strand
GTGCGCGATAACGTAGAAATAGTTAGATTCCATTTTTAACTCAAAGTACGAGCTAACATCAGTTTGGTAAAAGTCCTTCTTTACCGAAAATACGCGATAGCAGAAAATCGGTAAAGATTAATAAACTTCTTGTTGATAACACTTTTCACAATAGAGAGAAGTGATTTCTTTAGGGTCAAATAGAGACTCCATCTCTTTTTTACATTTTACACAAGTTGTTTTATATTTTTTTCCAGTTGGTGAAAATTTCCAACGATTATCCATTCTAATTGAAGGATGCACTGTCGGCAATGGAATTCCTATTCTCCTATAAAAAGATAATTCGGAAGAAATTATTCTAAACGGCCTACCGCTGATTTCACAACGGATGGCTTTTTCCAAAATATCATCTGTCACTTCATTTATAGTTTGAGGTAATTGTTTTAAATTTAGAATTTCTAAATCACCTACATTTGTCTCTGGTTCCTTGGCTAGATATCCGCCAAAATCTTTTATTTGTTTACTTGTTAATGGATATAAATTTTGTCCAATTGAAAAATTATAAGCTTGAGCAGAAAATTCAAAACCAGGACCGTCATTATATTCTCCCCTCTCCAACATTTCTGTTTTTATTTGATCAACAATTTTGAAATATTCTCCTTCATCATATTGCTTATTAAAAATACAATAAGATTTGTCTTGTAATCCAAAACACATAAAGCAATTATTCAAGTTTTTAGAATTAAAAACAAACTCACAATCTATACAGAATTTTGAGGAAATAGAAAACTTTACCCTACTAGATTGAGACCCGATATTGGTATTCATATATAATAAACTTGAATTTCCACCAGAATAAAGAAAATCCATTGAATCTCTGTGGGACGAAGCCCCATCAGAATGTCTAATATTTTCTGAATTATGAGCATCGGTAACATTAAATAAATTTTTTGAATTAGTTATTTTTACACCAAAAACATTATTGGAAGCAAGAATTCTTGGTCCATTCATAGGAAGGTTTTTAACTAATTTCCAAAATTTTTCTTTATTTTCCTTTAAAAATTTTCTAGAAAATGGATAACTCGTTTTAATAAATCTTTTATATTCTTCTTTGGATAATTGATTATTAAAAACTTGGTATTGGGCATTGCGTAGATTTACACAACCAAAACAATTAGTGCAATTCCGACAATCAAAAAGAAACATGCTGTCTGTGCAATTACTTGAAAAATATATAAAGGAAGATTTATATAAATGATCAGAACTAATACTTTCATAAACAAATTCTGAATTATTAATCGCGTAAGAATCCATTATATTCCTACTTCTACTTATCATTAGAGAATACCAAGCGTCTTCTACATGATAGCAGGCCATAACAAAATATCCATTTTTTAAATCTCTCCCACCATTAGAATAATCACTATTTATTGAGGAAGGGTTACGATTTAAAAACGATGGTACTGGAAAATTTTTCCTAAATTCTAAAAGTTGTTTCATTGGACTAATTTTTTTATCATACTCGTACCCAAAAGAAAAAGGGTCAAATTCATCTCCTATAAAATATTTATAATCATAAACAAAGAAAGGACACTCTTCAGAAAAAATAGATATTATAGATTCTGTGTGATTAGGAACGTCACATTTCCTCTTAAAAAGTTGACTATATCCCATATGAGTTAATCGGCGTATTCTTCGACAAGTTGGGCAATAATTTGGAGCTGAAACATGAAACATTTTCAAAAATTTAATATCTTCTGCTGCAATATCAAACCTTTCTTCGCAATAAGGATGTTTGCCTGACCACAAACATTTCCGTGTGTGAGGAATAAGTTCTTTTAAAACTTTTTCAATTTCTTTATCAAATTGTGGTGTTTTTGATTTGGACATAATTATTTTTTATTTTTGCGGTCAAGAAAACGCTGGAGGATTAGAGCGGCAGCGGACGCGTCCGCTGCCGCCATCTTAATCTTCGTAATTTTTCGAGCATTATTAACATCTTTACCTTTTCTACCTATCTGAGTAAATAAATCTCTAGCGTGAATAGTCGTCATAAATTCCTTTTCTAAATAAATTGGAAGTTTAACTTTTAATTTCAATTCATTCTGAAACTTGTTTATCTTCTGCATAAGTTTATTTGGTTCTCCAGAAAGATTATATGATTCACCAAGAACAATGGAATATATATTTTCTGTTCCACAGATATTTCGGATAACTTCAGCAAGTTCGGCATTATTTTTAATTATTTTGTAAGGAAAAGATAAAATACCTTCTTCGTCAGAGACAGAAAGACCAACTCTTTTGCTACCATAATCTATACCTAAATATTTCATACCTATATTTAGATATTACCATAATTGCAAGAATTAATTATTTTTGTTACGATATCCTTATGGTATCATTATTAAGTGGACAAAATATTTGGGTTTTAATTATAGCAATACTTTGGACTTTACTTTGGAAAGGTTATTCTCTTTGGGTATCTGCTAAAATGAATCACAAAAAATGGTTCATCGCTTTAATTATTTTTAATACCTTTGGTTTACTTGCTATTTTCTACATATTCTATATTGCCAAGAAAACTCCAAAAGATATTATCAGGGCGATAAAATCTAAGATTTAGTAAAAATAGAAAAGTAAAAATAGGTTGAACTATAAAAAATGCGGGAAAGCATTAAGCTGTTCCCAATAAATAATGGAGGGGTGGCTGAGTGGTTGAAGGCACTTGTCTTGAAAACAAGAGACCGTTTACGCGGTCCGCGAGTTCGAATCTCGCCCCCTCCGCCAATTTTTAATTTTTTTCGCGCACAATTTTTTCTTTTAAAAGAAAAAGGTAATTTGTCTATTTTGTATTTCTCTTAATCAGAGAAAAGCGGAAAAAGAAGAAGAAATCATCACCGCCAACAAAAAACTAATTGAAATTATGGAGAGGAAGATTTTCTAGGTAACTTCTAGGCTGGCTTTTTTAAGGGTCATAGCATTAGCAACCACGATAACAGTGGAAAGGCTCATAAGTAGTGCTCCAACTTCTGGTTGAAGGAAAAATCCCCAGAAGGCAAAAACTCCTGCTGCTGCCGGTATCGCCAAAATATTATAACCAAGTGCCCATCCAAGATTTTGGACAATTTTTCGGTGAACTTTTTTACCAAGTACCATAAGTCGCACCACATCCTCTGGATTACTTTTAGTAAGTACTACATCGCCAGCATCTATAGCAACGTCAGTCCCAGCGCCAATGGCAACACCAACATCTGCTTGCGCAAGTGAAGGCGCATCATTAACTCCATCACCAACCATAAGTACTATATTCCCTTTATCTTGAAGGGTTTTAATATGACGATATTTATCTTCTGGAAGAGTTTGGGCGAAAAATGTATCTATACTAAGAGTATCAGCAACATTTTTTGCCACTGCATTATTATCTCCAGTTAGCATAGCAACCTTTAACCCAAGAGTGTGAAGCTTATTAACTACTGTATAAGATTCTGGCCTAATCTCATCGGCAAGTCCAACCATGCCAATCACCCCAGATTTATCAGCGACAAGAACAGTTGTAACTCCTTTATTTGAAATGGCGTCGTGTTTATTTATAACTTCATCGGTAAGTATACCCGCTTCTTCCATAAGTGCAGTATTCCCAACACGATATTCTTTACCCTCAATAGTCGCGCTAATTCCTTTTCCAGCAAAATTTTTGAAATTATCCACTATGGCAAGTTTCATATTTTGTCCTTGTGCATGTTTAACAATTGATTGCCCAATGATATGCGAAGATTGTTGTTCAAGGGAAGCAGCGATTTGTAAGACTTCATCTTTTTTAGCTATACCAATTGTCTCAACTTGAGTAACACCGAACACTCCTTTCGTGAGTGTTCCTGTTTTATCAAATACAACATAATCTACTTTTTTAATGGTTTCAATCTTGGCAAGATCTTTAATAAAGATGCCATTTTTTACAGCTAAAGAAGTTGTAATAGTGGTAACTGTAGGAATAGCAAGTCCAAGTGCATGAGGACAAGCAATAACCAGAACTGTAATAGCGAGCGTAATCGCAAACACAAATGGTTGTCCAAGAAATACCGACCATACTAAGAGTGTTAGAAGCGCGGTTCCTCCAGCAACGAAAGTGAGAACCGCAGCAGCCTTATCAGCAATTCTCTGTGCTTTTGGTTTAGTCCCTTGTGCTTGAGCAATAAGTTTTTGGATTTGACCAATAGTTGAATTTTCGCCAACACGTGAAAGCGTAATAATTAAAGATCCATCAGTAACAATAGAGCCAGCAACAACATTATCCCCTATTTTTTTTTCTATCGGTTTGGATTCTCCACTAATAAGTGCTTCGTCAACATGCGAAGTTCCTTTTTTTATAGTCCCGTCTGCAGGAATTTTTTCACCTGACTTCACTAAAACAATATCCCCTTTTACCAATGTTTCAATATCAACTTCTTCTTCCTTCTCCCCAACGAGTTTATGCGCTTTCTTTGGAAGTAGTTTTGCCATCTCGGCAAGAGCATCTCCAGCGGCTGAACTAGATTTCGCTTCAAGATAATGTCCAAAGAGTAACACCCAAACTAAAGTGGAAATTTCGAGATAAAATTGAACATGTAATGATGGAACAAATGTAGATACTACAGAAAATAAATATCCAGAACCCACAGCTAATGATACAAGTGTCATCATTCCGTATTGTCGTGCTTTTATTTCATGCCATGCGTGTTGAAAGAAGACTAAAGAAAAACCGAAAATAATAGTTGCTAAACTAAAACCTATCCATACATCAATTCTAGAAATAGGTAATCCGACAAAGCCAGAAATAGTTTTGTTGATAAGGACTAATGGAATGAGCAAAAAAGTAACTATCCAGAAACGACGCAGATACAAACTTGCAGATCCGTGCCCCATACCGTGCCCCATACTACCGTGTTCCATATTATGTTTCATATGGTTAGTGTGATCTTCGTGTGTTTTATTATTATGTTGATTATTATTATTCATATAATTTTATTTATTACTTATTTTTTATTATTTTAATAATAGTCGAATTGTTTACTCTTGTAGTATACCCCCTAGGGGTTATAGAAGTCAAGACTATGGCAAGTTATTAATATTACCTCACCATATAATATATGTTACACTATATATTATGGCAATAATACCATTTAACGAATTGGATAAATATATAACTACAACAGCTTTTGAAATAGGACATGAATCTTTAAACATGTTGGAAAGTTTTCGTAGTGACCAAACTTCTAGAGAAAGAGTCGTGGAAAATGTTACTCGTTTACTTTATGATGCAATGAACACTATTGAGGAATCTGAATCATATGGGGCAACAGCAAAACAAAACTATCTTCCAGAAGAATAAAATCCTGTGACAACAAGTGCGCAAGAACCGTTCTTGCGCATTTGTAAAAGGTTAACTGTACAAGTCCCTTTCTTTCTTAATTTAGTATTGATATAATATATATATATGCAAGAAGATGTAACCATTAATAAAATAGAGTGGAGCGCTCTAGAATATAGCCGTAAAGAACATTCAACTGATTGGTATTGGGCTGTTGGCTTAATTACCTTAGCTATTATTGTAGCCACGATTTGGACGAAAAGTTATTTATTTGCTCTTTTCATACTTATTTCTAGTGCTTCATTAATCCTATTTTCCTTACGACATCCACAAGAAGTCATTTTTTCAATTGAAACAAAAGGGCTGAGAATGGGCAGAGATAATTATCCATGGGAAAAAATAAAAGGTTTTAATATCAGAAAGAGAGAGGAACAAGACAAACTTTTAATTGAAATTGATAAATATTTTTTACCTGTTTATACAATTCCCGTTCCTAGTGAATTGGTTGCCGAAATAAAAGAAGCTCTTTTGAAAGTCAAGCCAGTACTTGACCTCAAGGAATCTAGATCAATGCAATTTATAGAAAAGTTAGGTCTTTAAATTACCTTTTTAAGCAAAACCAGGGAAATAATCAGTAATTATATTTCTTTTTTTAATACCAACTTTTTTAAGTGTGTCTTCAAAAACTGTAACCATAGAACGAGGTCCAGATAAATAAAAAATTCTCTCTTGAAAATCAGGCACTTCTCGTATGATTGTACGCACATCTATAAAACCTCTATTCCCAAGCCAACGACTAGGAATAGATTTTAAATCAGTAAGAGTATAAATAGTTTTAAGATCTAATTTATTATAAGCTTCGTCTAATACATCAGTGTAAGCTATATCCGCCATGGTTCTATTTGAATAAAAAATAATTATATCTCTTTTTTCTTTTTTATCTACTAGGTATTTAATCATACTTCTGAAAGGTGTAATACCAATACCCCCAGCAATAAAAACTAATTTTTTGTTTTTATTGCTGGGAAGAGTAAAATCTCCTGCTCTTTGGGAAGCTATTATAGTTTCCCCTACCTGAAGAGAATTTAATTCCTTTTTGAAACTACTAGGATTAGGATAGAATTTAACCCCCATCATAATATCTTTTTCTGTTGGAGAAGAAGCTATTGTAAAGTATCTCCGATTACCTCTATTATCTGCTCCTTTATCTGAGATAGTCCATTCTAGATATTGACCTGGTTTAAATTTCATTGTTCTATTTGATTTAAATATAAAATTGTATGTATTGAAAGCTGCTTTATGAACATTTTTTAAACTTAAAATTAATTTTTCTTTAGGGCTTACTAAATAAGAAAAGACATTACCAATAACTAAAGCAAGTTCTGGGGTTGAATATATATTACCTATGTGAGCCAATGGAGTGAAAAGAAAACCAACAAAAACACCATATAAAATTCTAAGTATTCTTGTTGGGGGAGCAGTTAGAGGTTCAGTAAGCATAATAGCAACAAAGAAGAGTATAGGCGTGTAAGCAATAATTCTCCAAAGTTTTATAAATAAACCAGATAGACTAGAAGTAGTCGGTATTACTATTGTTAAAATAGAAACCAATAGAAAGGCAATGACCATGTCAAAACGATGTATCTTTCTAATAATAAGAAAACCTCCAATTAGAACAAACGGCATCATCCAAACTGTCCCAATCCACCAGGGAGCAGGTGATATTATAAGAGCTGATAGAACAAGAGCAATGGCAACGGGATTAAAAATATGTTTATTTTTAATAGTAAATAAATATTTCGAAGCTATGGCGATAACAGAAGAAACAAGTGCTAATAAGAAAAAAGTAGTATCTTGAGCTGACCGAGGAGGAGTAATAAGAAGGGTTAAAATAAGAGCTGTAATGTATACAGACTCTACATTAGCTGGAACTTTGAATTTCCAAGCAAAAATAATATTTGTACTTAAAGAAATTGTAGTTATAAAAAATACGGAGAATAAAAGAGCTATGGGATTATATAATAGACCAAAGAAACTTAATAATGTTGCTATCAAAACTAGAGCAATTAAAACATAAAGTACAATTCTGTACATTGTTATTTTGTTTAAAAATCTATCTATAGTTCTAAGCATTTTATTTAGTATATCTCTCGAAATTAGTTGTCATAATAGCAATTCCTTTTTTATCAATCATATAACCTTCAAAGCCATCTAATTCCTCTATAAAATTAATACCTCTACGACCCATAGCGAAAGCTGCAGTAGCATATCTGTCTGCTTCATAAATATTTGGACCAATAACACTAAGACTCAGAATATCTGTAAACTTTTCATCTGTATGATGAGGGTTATATATATGTTGACCACGAGCATAGGTGCCTGAAGTAGCTAAACCTCCTTTTCTTAAAGAAATAATTTTTACAATCTCTTTTGTCTTTTTCAAGGGATTACGGATGCCTATTGTCCAAGGTCCACCATTCTTATTATTGCCCTTTACTTGAATATCTCCTCCAGCTTCAATATAGAAATTATTATAACCTTCTTCTTCTAGAATCTTTGAAGCTTTATGTATAGACCAACCCTTTACTAATCCAGATGGATCAATGTTTCCATTGGGGGTTTTTATATCAAAATACCCATTAGTAATATTTTTTGTTTCCTCAGATAAATAAAAAATTTCTTTCATATCTTTACTATAATCAACTTCTTTTATTTGCCCTTTGTTTATTAGGGTTATTTCACTTGTTTCTATATAAGTACTAAACTTTTCATCTATATATTTAAAGTACAAGAAAACTTTATCAAAAATATCTTTAGTAATTTTTTTATTAACTATCTCAATTGTTATATTCATACCCATTATTATCCTTGTTCGTTTCATTTTATTACTTTAAATTTTTGCTTGTATTAAAGCATCGGCTAAAGATTTTTTAAAGGCTCCACTGGAAAAAGTTGCTCCCGATATAATATCTACTTTTGAGTTTTGAGTTTGGATAGCTTCAGCTCTCAAATAAGGCATAGCATAATTATTCACTCTTCTAGAAGTACTACGATTTTGGGGGTGATCTAAAAATTGTACATTAATTAACCTGCCTCTTTTTATTATAGCTGCCACTTTAATATAACCATAATAAGCATCTTCTTTTTTACCTACATACACTCCATCTTTATACTGACCCATATTCATCATACTGACTTTTCTTGAGCTTCTCCTAATTATATTGTGATTAGTTTTGATATTATTTGTATCACTATGATTATCAGTTATAGTGTATTTAATATCTGAAGAAATTTTTTTTGGAGTAGAAAGGGAAGAATTATCTACATCATTAATAAGGGAATTAGACTGAAAATTGGAAGTCGAGATAGCTGCTAATCTCACTGAATTATCAAATTGTAGATAAATGAAGTATAAACCAAGAGTTCCTATTATTAAAAATGATAAAATTAATTTCTTATTACTCATTATTTAGAGAGTATATCATATTAAAAAATAAATTTTTTATAAAAAATATTATACAATTACTACTTAGAGAAATTAAAGCTTTTCGATTCCTGCACACAAGCAAAGAAGTTTGCTTGTTCGTTTCCATATTATAAAAAGCCGAGACAAGCTCGGTTTTTTATAATGTGATCCCGGCAGGAATC
The DNA here is from genome assembly GCA_964401625.1 of uncultured Candidatus Saccharibacteria bacterium. Classification (GTDB taxonomy): domain Bacteria; phylum Patescibacteriota; class Minisyncoccia; order Phycocordibacterales; family UBA9973; genus UBA8515. The sequence goes on along the minus strand of CAYNYY010000014.1, from coordinate 7,317 downwards.
GAACCTGCATCATAACTTCCGCAAAGTTACGTCCTATCCATTGAACGACGGGACCCTTCATCCAAAATAAGTGCATACTTAATTTACACTATAAATTAAGTATGCACAAGAGTAATTATTTTACTGTTTTCTGAGTCGTAATGAATTAAATACAACACTTATACTACTAGAAGCCATAGCGATTGAGGCGAAAATTGGATTAAGTAATATTCCCCAAACTGGATATAAAATTCCGGCGGCAATAGGAATAAAAGCGATATTGTAGAAAAAGGCCCAAAAGAGATTTTGCTTAATTATTTTCATTGTTCTCCTTGAAATTTTTATAACTTCAGGAATGAGCATCAGGTTTCCTCTCATCAATGTTATATTAGCTGATTCCATTGCAATATCGGTACCCTCTCCCATCGCAATACCCAAATCTGCTTGAGCAAGAGCTGGAGCATCATTTATACCGTCTCCAATCATTGCTACTATTTTCCCTTGTTCTTGAAGATTTTTAACTTTCTCTGATTTTTTGTCTGGTAACACTCCGCTCATAATATTATCTATCCCTACTTGAGTTGCAATTGCTTTAGCTGTGAGTTCATTATCTCCGGTAATCATCCAAACATCTATATTGTCTTTTTTAAGAGCTTTCACTACTTCAATTGATTCTTTTTTTAATGTATCAGCAACAGCAATAGCCCCAATAATTTTATTGTCAACGATAAGAGTCATTACGGTTTTCCCTTTATCTTCAAGTTCTTTAATAATATTTTTATCTTCTGGTAAAATATTAATCCCTAAATCTTTCATTAATTTTGCATTTCCTAGATGTACTTCAATTCTTTTGTTCCCAATTTGTAGAAAACTCTGCAACCCTTTTCCTGGAATAGCTTTAGTATTTTCTGATTTATATAATTTAAGATGTTTCTTTTCTGCTTCGTCTATTATTGCTTTGGCTAGTGAATGTTCTGATTTCTTTTCTAATGATGCAGAAAACCTGAGGACATCCTCTTCTTTAGAATTATTAAAAACAAGGATATCTGTCAATTTTGGTTTACCTTCAGTAATTGTTCCTGTCTTGTCTAAAACTACTGTATCAATTTTATTAGCAATCTCAACTGAAGTCGCATCTTTAATTAGAATCCCTTTTGAAGCAGCACTGCCTGAAGAAACCATTATTGCCATTGGAGTAGCTAATCCTAATGCGCAAGGGCAAGCAATTATTAAGACAGCTATAAAATTAATGAGGGCAAAAGTGAAGGCGGGGGCAGGACCAAAAACTAACCAAACTATAAAAGTTATAATAGAAATTATGAATACTCCTGGAACAAAATAGGAAGAAACTTTGTCGGCTAATCGTTGTATTGGAGCTTTGGAACCTTGAGCCTCTTCAACCATTTTAATAATTTGGGAGAGCATTGTATCTTTACCAATTTTGGTAGTTCTAAAAGTAAAAGCTCCAAATTTATTTATGGTGCTTCCTATAACTGTATCTCCAATCTTTTTGTGAATAGGCATAGATTCCCCTGTTACCATTGACTCATCAATTTCTGAATCACCTTCTATTATTTCTCCATCAACTGGAATTCTTTCTCCAGGTCTAACCACTATAGAATCTCCAACTTGTACTTCTGAAATAGATATTTCAATTTCTTTATTATTTTTTATTACTCTGGCTGTTTTAGGTTGTAATCCGACAAGTTTTTTAATCGCTTCAGAAGCTCTTCCTTTCATCAAAACTTCAAAATATTTTCCTAATAAAACTAATACAATAATTATTGCTGAGGTATCAAAATAAACAGCTGGAGTTATTCCACTTATTGTTGTGAAAAATGATGGAAAGATAGTGACAGCGGTGCTGTAAATGAAAGCGGATAATGTAGCAACTGCTACCAGGGTATTCATGTCAGCTGTATGATATTTAACAACTACCTTAAGCCCACTATAAAATTGAGAACCGACCCAAAATTGTACTGGGATAGCTAAAAAGAGAAGAATCCAATCATTGTTTAAAAATTTTGGAATAAAAGAAAATAAGCTTGAAAAGGTAATTAATAAAATAATAACTGATAGAATCCCTCCAATTATTAATTTACTTTTTAACAATCTTTTTCTTTTTTCTCTTTCATAATTTAAATCATTTTTTTTTCCATCTTTCTGCGAATAATTTATTCCACCATTATCATCATCCAGAATAAGATCATATCCTGCTTCTTTTGTAACTTGAGCAAGTTCTACTTTAGAAACAGTATTTTCGTCAAATTCAATTAAGGCCGACTCGGCAGCAAAATTAACTGAGGCATTCTTGACCCCTTTAGTTTTAGAAAGAACGTTCTCTATAGTAGCTACACATGTTGCACAGTGCATTCCTTCTACTTTATATGTTTCTTTTTTCATTTTATTTTAAATTAAATACTAATAATTTAAATCTTTATACTTCATCACAGAAATTTTTAATTCAAATTATATGTAATATATTATTTTTTCTTCTTAACTACAACAACCACCCGAGTGTTTTGAAGACTCTTCAGATTCTTCTTTATATTTCTCTTTGCATTTTTCTGAACAAAATTTCTTACCTGATTCTTCTAGGTAATTTTTTCCTTTTTCAAGTCTCATTTTACAAACTGAACATTTTTCTTCTAGAGTTTTAAACATAATTGATTATAAGTTATTGATAACATTTTTTAATTTTTCTTCTACTTGTTTTGCAATATTAACCAAAGATGGGTTTTTTACCACCTCCATCGCGACAGTTGGAAGAATTACTGAAACAAATACTTTATTTTTGTCTTCATAGACAATTACATTACATGGAAGTAATAATCCTATTTCTTTTTCTGCTTGAAGCGCTTGTAGAGCAAAGGGTGGATTACATGCACCAAGAATTATGTAATTATCATATTCAACATTAAGCTTACTTTTTAATGTATTTTTGACGTCTATCTCTGTTAAAATACCAAAACCTTCCTTGGAAAGCTCTCCCTTTGTTTTTTCAACAGCTTGAGTAAAAGATATATTTAATTGTTTCCTATATTGATAGTTCATAAATTTAATTAAATTATTTTTTATAAATATAATTTGGATATTTATAAATTGATAGTAAGTTTCGACTTTCTATACTCTATACCCCTATACCCTATTTGTCAAACATACATACAACTCATCTTGTAAGGAAATAATCTCAATATAATTAAAACGACAAAATTTAGCTAAATAGTTTTCATTTTATAACATCCTTAATTCCCCTCTGCCCAAGTTTTAATCTCATTATAGGGGGCATTGCCACAAATTTTTTTATTAGTTTTTTGATTCAAGAAAAAAGGGATTCCATCACAAATTTCCTCCCCTACATCTAATTTTTGCATGAGCTCGTCATTTTCTTCGTTATACCAGACTTCTAATTTTTCAATTTCAAAACCATCTGAGATAAGCTCATCAACAATCTTCTCAGAATCCAAACAATGGGGACAATCTAATCCATAAAAAAATAATAATCTTTTTTCTTCCATATTTTCTAAAATATTTATTGGGCTATTTAGTTATTTTAGATAATCTAGCTTTTTTCCTAGAAGCATTATTTTTCTTATAAATACCTTTTTTAGCTGCTTTATCAATAGCCGCTTGAGCAATAGGTATTAATTTTTTAGCCTCATTTTTCTTTTTGTCTTTTACTAATTTCTCTATTTTTTTTACAGCTTCTTTAACTGCTTTTTTATTACGATCGTTAGCTGCTTTCTTTATTAGAGAACCACGTAAGGCTTTTTTTGCTGATTTTATAATTGGCATAAATATAAATAATTAAAATTAAATTTTTACTCAAAAGTTACCGAGACAAGTAAAATTGAATATGCATATACTAACAGAAAAATGCCTAAAAGTAAACGAGACTTACAAAAATATCAAAAAACTAGTATACTCACATTATGATAGCTTATTTGAAAGGAATTATTATATATATTTCTGAAAAATTCTTTATTGTTGATGTTAATGATGTTGGATATAAAGTATTTATTACAGCTGATACAATTCAAGCTTATAAACAAAAAGATGAAATTTCACTTTGGACATATACAGCTGTTCGAGAAAAATCAATTGATATATATGGTTTTATTACGAATGAAGAATCATCTTTCTTTAGTCTCCTACTTGATGTCTCTGGAATAGGTCCAAAGTCTGCTTTGTCTATCCTAGGAGTCGCCCCTATTGAAACATTGAAAAAAGCTATTGCCACAGGAGATACAACTTATTTGAATAAGGTTTCTGGTATTGGAAGAAAAACAGCTGAGAAAATAATAATAGAACTGCGTGATAAATTATTAACTTATAAGAATGAAGATTCAGAAAATTCTTTGCGGGATGAAAGTGATATTATAGAAGCTCTAAGAGCTTTGGGTTATTCACAATCAGAGACTCGAAATGCCCTTAATCAGATTCCAACTAAAATAAAAGGAGTTAAAAATCGCATCAAGGAAGCCTTTAAAATCATTAACGATAAAAGATAAATTATGCCCGAACTTCCAGAAGTCACAACAACAGTAAAAGGTCTCCAGAGTGTTTTACCTAAACTCACAATCAAAGATGTTTGGACAGATTTAGCTGTTAAAAATCAGAAAGTAAAACAATTTCAAAAAACAATTAAAAATGACCAATTTTTTAAAAAACTTAAAAAATTGGTTTCTGGGGCTAGGGTTTTGAACGTAGAACGTCGAGCTAAAAATATTTTAATAAATTTGAGTAATGATCAAACCATTCTAATCCATATGAAAATGACTGGCCATTTAATTTTTGGGAAATATATTTTTCATAAAAAAAAGAATAAGTGGACTCCAGATAAAAAAGAAATAAAAGAATTACACGACCCATATAATAGATTTATTCATGCTGTTTTTTCATTATCTAATAAGAAACATCTAGCTTTTTGCGATGCTCGCAAGTTTGGTAAAATCACAATATTCCCTACTAGAGAACTGACCTCTCCAGATAATCTATTAAATAAATTGGGGCCAGAACCACTAGACATTACTTTTACTTTTGAAAAGTTTGTGGAAAGGTTAAAAATTAAAAAGAATAGTAAAATAAAGAGTGTTTTAATAGATCAGTCTATCATTTCTGGCATTGGTAATATCTATTCAGATGAAATGCTTTGGTCTTCTAGTATTCATCCAGAATCAAAACCCAGAAACATTCCTAATATAAAATTAAAGCTCCTTTATAAATCAATGAGAAAGGTTTTGATCACGGGAATAAATTTTGGTGGTGATTCAACTTCTGATTATAGAAATATACGTGGAGCTAAGGGTAATTTTCAAGGGAAACATAATGTTTACAGAAGAGAAAATAAAAAATGTGTAAAAAAAGGGTGTAATGGTGTTATAATTAGGAAAGTTATAGGTGGTAGGAGTGCTCATTTTTGCAACCATCACCAAAAAATTTTTTAAGAAATTATTATTAATAAAATTAAAAATATGGCAGAAAAATCAAAAAGTGAAAGTAATGAGTTAGGATTAGGAACTATTTTTATTTTACTTATTTTAGGGGTATTTGTTATTTGGGTATTGACTGGCGGTCCTGCAAATAATAAAAATAGCCAAAAGGTAGAAAATAAGACTACCTTTTTCCCTACTGCTAAAATACCATCATATGGAGAAGTTAAAAATTCCAATGATAATATAAATTCTTCTAAAAAGACGAAAGGTTTTGGAAATGTAGCTTCTTATGGAGGACAGGAAACGAAGAAATAAATAATCAAGAATGCAAAACTTTAAATAAGACTACACCACAAGCAACTGAAATATTTAGTGATTCCTTTTTGCCATACATTTTAATATAAATTACCTTATCGCAATTATTTAGTATTTTTTTATCTAACCCAGAAACCTCTGGACCTAAAATAAAAACTACCTTATTGGATATTTTGATTTTTCGATAATCAATTGCTTTTTTATCTTGTTCAATAGCAATAATTGTATAACTTTTTTTCTTAAGAGAATTGATAAGTGGAATTAAGGTTTTTCGATATTCCCAATCAATCCAAGTTTCTGCCCCAAGAGCACTTTTAGCTATATCTTTTTGAACCCGACCAAATTTATCTGTTGGACGAGGAGTATAACCAGTTAAATATATTTTAGAAATTCCCACTGCATCAGCTGTGCGAAAGATAGCTCCGACATTTAAAGCACTCCTAATATCAGGTAGGATTAGAATTGATTCCATTTTATTTTATCCAATCAATTTTAGTAATGGAGCCATTGGGATAAAGTTTCATGTCATAAAATAAATTAGCTTTTATCTTTTTTCTAGCTGTTTCTAGCATCCTAGCAACTCCAGCATGACTAACTATTAAAATATTACCGTCCTCACTGGCTAACTCTTTCACACAAGAAAATACCCTTTTATTAAAAGATCGTGTATGCTCAGCTTTTTCCGCTTTGGTTAAAATAGCAGAAGAAATTACCCCTAACGGAGCTCCCGACAGAATCCCCATATCATACTCAGTTATTCTTTTGTCTATTATTACATCTAGCCCTAATTCATCAGCAATTATTTGAGCTGTTTCCTTCGCCCTTTTAAGAGGAGAAGAAACTACCTTATTTATTTTAATTTTTTCTTTAATTATTTTCTGAGCTGTATTTTTAGCTTGTTCTCTTCCTTTTTTTGTGAGAATAGAATTGACTCTTTGCCCAGCAAAAATACCCTTAAGATTTGCTTCACTCTCTCCATGCCGTACAAAATAAATCATACCTGTATTATAACAGATTTAATAAACTCTTATCAAAAATGATATTTTGATATTTCATATTATTTATAACATCCAGGAAAATCATTGTAATTCAACTAATTCGATTGGTATGCCGTTTGGATCTGAGATAAAAGCAAGTCTTTTTATTGTAGTTCCTTCTTTAATTGGCCAAATTATCTTTGAACCAAAAGAAACAGCTTTTTCTAGGACTTCTTCAATATTATCAACAACGAAAGCTAAATGTTTAATCCCTACTTTTTGGAAATCCATCAAATCCTCTTCTAGCGGTACTGGATTATAATGTTCAAATAATTCAATAATATTACCTTTCTCATCCTTAAGATTTACAATTTTTATTTTCAAATCCTCTATTTCTGCCTTGGAATATAATTCCATATCAAAAACATTTTTATAAAAACTCTTGGATTCTTCTAAATTATTAACTGATATTGATGTGTGATGATATTTCATATTATTTATTTTTTTAATTTATATTAGGCTTTTTCTGAAAAGAATTACTTTCATACTCATATCCAAAGTATATCACAAAGATTGTCTAATCGTTGAGGTGTACAGTTAACCTTTTACTA
>CAYNYY010000013.1:0-17180 GCA_964401625.1 uncultured Candidatus Saccharibacteria bacterium | reverse complement strand
GAACTTCCTATTCCATCTCAGCTGGTTCTACTAACTTCTATTTATATAATAATGGAACTCTATTAGCGACAGCTACAGCTGTAGCAATTCAAAGTGTTCCAAATTCCTACACCATCACAGCTTCATCAGGAAGTGGAGGAAGTATTTCTCCAACAGGTTCTCAAACTTTAACTAGTGGTTCAAATCAAACTTATACAATCTCTCCATCTACTGGTTACTCTATCTCAAAAGTTCTAGTTGATAGTGTTTCTAAAGGAGCCATTAGCTCATACACTTTCTCAAACATAACAGCTAATCATACAATTTCAGCAAGCTTCAAAGTAAATACCTACACTCTAACTTACTCAGCTAACACCGGAGGAACTATTTCTGGAACAACTCCACAAACTATCAATTATGGTCAAAGTGGAACTCAAGTAACAGCTAATGCTAAAACTGGATATACTTTTTCAAGTTGGAGTGATGGAATTACTTCTGCTTCTAGAACAGATACTAATGTCACAGCTAACCTATCAGTTAGTGCTAGCTTTAAAGCTATTCCACCTACCGGAACCATAATAACAGCAACTTCATGCGAGATACCTTCTGGTTTAAGCACTTGTACTTCTTTCGTTAATTGGTCAATATCAAACTTAACACCTGGTTTAACAGCCGTTACCAGAAACAATCCCGATGGTACTCTCGTTTCATCAGCTACATCTGGTATAAACGTATCTGATACTGTTAATTATGGTCCAAGCACTTACTTTTTATATCATAATGGAATTATTCTTGGCCACCCAGCATCTATAAATGCAACTTGTGCTAGTAGCACTTGGAATGGGGTTATTTGTAAAAACAATAATTTAGTTTCTGTTAAACTTTCATCAACCAACCCAACCAACCCAACCAACCCAACAACTCAAATTATTTCTAAAGGTGGAACAGCTATAATATCTTGGAATTCTCAAAACACGATATCTTGTTCAAGCTCAGATTTTAATACAGGAGGAAACACAGCAGGAACCGTTTATGTGAGTCCTTTAACTACTACGCGATATTCTATTAATTGTGTTGGTAAGAATAAAACAGTTCAAGATTCTATTTTAATTAAAGTTAGTAATAAGATATACCATCCTAACAAATTAAATGTCTTTCTTACAGCAACTAAAAAGATTATTTTTATTGGTGATTCAACCCAATTAATATGGTCTGCTGTCGGATCAAAAAACACAAAATGTTTTATCCCTAACCCAAATAATATGAGTAAAAATATAATGAAAGGAGGAGGATTAAATGGAACTAAGACAATTAAACCCCTTAGAACAGCTACTTATACTGTTACTTGCCAAGATTTTAATAGCCCAAAGATAAGTTCGTCAGTTGAGGTTAGGGTTAAAAGTTTTAAGCCAGTGTACATAGAGAAATAAAATTTGACTTTATTTTTATATTTGATAGTATAAGAGTCAATATAAATTTTATTAATAATTTATGTTGATAATTAGAATAGAGTATTAATTATTATCTGCTCTGTTATGATTATCAACCAATAAAAATATGACAGAAGAATTTAACAGAGATAAACCTCACATAAATGTGGGAACTATTGGTCATGTCGATCACGGCAAGACCACTTTAACAGCTGCCCTCCTAGAAATTCTTTCACGACAAGGTGAAGGATATGGGGCAAAAATCAAAAATGTTGGTCAAATTGATTCAGCGCCAGAAGAAAAAGCTCGTGGTATAACAATTGCTTTATCTCATAATGAATATTGGACCCCAACACGTCACTATGCTCATATTGACGCGCCGGGACATGCTGACTATATTAAAAATATGATTACTGGTGCCGCTCAGATGGACGGTGCGATTCTTGTTGTTGCTGCTACTGATGGAGCAATGCCTCAGACTCGTGAACACGTTCTTCTTGCTAAACAAGTTAACGTACCTAAAATGATTGTATTTCTTAATAAGTGCGATATGGTTGACGATAAAGATATGATTGATCTTGTTGAAGAAGAAATTCGTGAACTTCTCACTAAGCAAGGTTATGATGGAGCCAACGCTCCAGTTATTCGTGGTTCAGCTCTAAAAGCTCTTGAGTCAAGTGATAATAATGACGAGAATGCAAAAAAGATTTTAGAATTAGTAAATGCTCTAGATACTTATATTCCAGTGCCAGAGAGAGATACTAATAAACCTTTCTTAATGCCGATTGAAGATATTTTCTCAATTGAAGGTCGCGGAACAGTTGTAACTGGTAAAATAGAACGCGGTATAGTTAAACTAGGAGAAGAAGTAGAAATTGTCGGAATTAAAGATACAATAAAAACAACAGTAACTGGTATTGAAATGTTTAATAAGAATCTAAAAGAAGGAATGGCAGGAGATAATGCTGGTGTCCTTATTCGTGGTATTAAAAAAGAAGATGTCCATCGTGGGCAAGTTCTTGCAAAGCCAGGAACTGTTACTCCTCACTCAGAATTTGAATGTGAAGTTTATGTTCTAAAGAAAGAAGAAGGTGGTCGTCACACTCCATTTTTCACAGGATATAAACCTCAATTTTATATTCGTACAACAGATGTGACAGGAGAAGCAACTCTTCCAGAAGGGGTAGAAATGGTTATGCCAGGTGATACTGTCAAACTAATAGTAAAACTTACAACTCCAGTAGCTCTTGAAGATCAGATGCACTTTGCTATTAGAGAAGGAGGTAAAACTGTCGGAGCAGGAGTGGTTACTAAAATCATTAAGTAAATTAGTTTTTAAAAGTTCTTTTTAACAACAAATGTATGATAACAAAGAAAAAATCATCTACAATCGGAACAAAAGATAAAAAACAAAAAAAAGGAGATACTATTGTTCAACTTCGTATTCGCGTTAGAGCTTATGAAAATAAAATTCTTGACGCATCTGTAAAACAGATTATTGATACTGCTTTACGTTATGATGCGAATATAGTTGGACCAATTCCTCTTCCGACTGAAATCAAAAAGTACACTGTGAATAGGGCGTCATTCGTTTTTAAAGATGCTCGAGAACAATTTGAGATTAGAATACATAAGCGTGTTATTGATATTCTAAATCCAAATCAAAAAACAATAGAAGCACTTACAAATTTATCGTTACCTTCTGGTGTTGATATAGATGTAAAAATGATGTAATTAGTATATAGAACTCGTTAAAATCGCGGTCGCAATGGTTAAGAAAAAAATGAGAGGTGCGAATTTGATAGTTAATTATTTAGATTTAATTTAGCAAGTTGGTGTAGTTATAAGACTGATCGTGACTTGCTTCTAACAGAATGAAATTTATTCTTGGAAAAAAACAACATATGATGCAATGCTTTACTGAAGATGGTCATGTAATTCCCGTGACGGTTATTTCAGCTGGTCCCTTAATAGTGACCCAAGTTAAAAATCTTGAAAATGATGGATATACTGCAGTCCAAGTTGCATTTGAACAACAAAAAATTAATCGTGCTACAAAAGCACATCTTGGTCATGTTAAGTCTGTGATATCTTCTGACAAAAATAAGAATAGAGCTTTTAAACACCTTCGCGAATTTCGTGATATTGAAGAAATGGCTGAGGGAGATGAGATTACAGTTTCTACTTTTACCGAAGGAGATATTGTAACTGTTTCTGGAGTTTCTAAAGGTAAAGGTTTTCAAGGTGTGGTCAAAAGACACGGGTTTCATGGTGGACCACGAACTCATGGACAAAAACATTCTGAGAGAGAACCTGGTTCTATTGGAGCTACTGGTCCACAAAAGGTTTTAAAAGGAACTCGTATGGGAGGTCGTATGGGTGGAGATAGAATAACTGTTAAAAATTTAGAAATTATTGGAATTGATACTGATAAAAATGAATTATTAATTAAAGGAGCAATCCCAGGACGACGTGGGACGCTGGTTGAAATAATTGGCTAAATATGGAAACACAAATATACAACCAAAAAGGTGAAATTGTTGGTAAGTTTAATCTTCCAGAATCTATCTTCGGATTACCTTGGAATGGAGATTTAGTTCATCAAGTAGTGATTGCTATGCGGGCAAATGCACGAACTCCAGTAGCTCATACAAAAACTCGAGGAGAAGTTAGAGGAGGAGGTAAGAAACCTTGGAGACAAAAAGGAACAGGACGAGCTCGTCATGGATCATCTCGTTCTCCTATTTGGATAGGAGGTGGAGTTACTCATGGACCTCGTAACGAAAAAGATTATAGTCAAAAGATAAATAAAAAAATGAAAACCAAAGCCTTATATACTGTTCTATCTGAAAAACTTCGTAGAGGTCAAATACTTTTTATTGAGGAACTAGAGCTTAAGAATATTAAAACCAAAGATGCAGTACAAATTATTGAAAACCTAAGTACAATAAAAGGATTTGAAAGGATCATAGGCGGTGAAAAAGTGAATACATATATTACTATTCCAGCCAAGAAGGATGTTTTGAAAAAAAGTTTTGCTAATATAAAAACTGTTAAGTTGGATGAAATTAGAAATATCAACCCAGTTGATCTGCTTTCATATAGGTATACTATTATTTCGTATCCAACAGAAAGCACAGCTTTTTTAGGTGGAAAAATGGAGAAAAGAGTTTCAATAATGAATAATAAATAAAAATATTATGACGAGTAAAATAGATACAAAAGAAAATAAAGAAATCAAGAATGATAAAAAAAAATCAGTCAGTAAAAAGAAATCAAGTCCACTTATAAAAGGTATGCGTATTACAGAAAAGTCCTCATTAGCTGCCGATAAAGGAAGATATACTTTTAATGTTGCTCCAAGAGCCAATAAGAATGAAATAAAAAAAGCCATTAAATTACTTTATAAGGTTAGCCCAATTAAAGTTACGATTATTAAAATTACAAGTAAAAAAGTTGTTCGTAAGGGAAAAATTGGAATTAAAAGTAGTGGTAAAAAAGCAGTCGTCCATTTAAAAAAGGGAGATAAAATAGAATTTATCTAGAAAATTATGAAAAGTTATAAACCAACAACACCATCAAAACGTCAACAAACCACTGTTTCATATCGTGGTGTATTAACGGAGAGTGAACCAGAAAAATCTTTAACCCATGGATTCAAGAGATCTGTTGGGCGTAATCATCATGGACGTATTACTACTCGTCATAAAGGAGGTGGGCATAAGCGTCTTTATAGAGAGATAGATTTTAAGTACAATAAACATGATATTGAAGCTAAGATTACCTCTATTGAATATGATCCTAACCGTAATGCTTTTATTGGACTAGCTGTTTATGCTGACGGAGAAAAAAGATATGTTATTATACCAAAATTAGTTAAAGTTGGTGATAAGTTTATCGTTGGGGAAAAAGCTCCCTTAACAACAGCAAATCGTTTACCTCTTAAAGTAATTCCAGTTGGTACTTTTGTTTATAATGTTGAAATTAAACCTAAAAATGGAAGTAAACTTGCTCGTTCTGCTGGAACTTTCGCCCAAGTAGTTGCAAATAACAATGGATATACTAATCTTAAAATGCCATCATCCGAGATTAGGAAAGTTTCAGAAAATTGTTTTGCTTGTATCGGTGAAGTATCAAATTCCGAATATAAGCTCCAAAATATTGGTAAAGCTGGACGTTCGCGTTGGAAAGGTATTAGGCCGACTGTTCGTGGAAGCGCTATGAATCCTGTAGATCATCCATATGGAGGAGGTGAAGGAGCTCAAGGAAGAGGGTTACGTCGGGCGAAGAGTAAATGGGGTAAACTCACAGGCAAGGGTCATAAAACTCGTGCTCCAAAAAAATATTCAAATATGTTTATTGTTTCGCGTAGAAAAGTCGGTAAGAAAAGAAAATAAATAAAAGTACCTCATAGGTTTTTACCTAGAAGGTAACAGACACGCACACCCGTTTACAAGTGTTGCAGATTTTTTTATAAAAAATTTCTGGTATAATTAACATATGAAACAAAAAAGAATATCTGAAAGAAAAAGGTTTTCAATTATTACAAGAATCAAAAGTGCCAATCGTGCTTGGCGTGGTTTAGGTATAGTTTTCCGAACTACTCATAATTTCTGGGGGGAATTATTTTTCACTGTGCTTGCTATTTATTTGGGTTATATCTTAGATATTTCTACTATAGAATGGTCTATTCTTATTTTAGTTATAGGGATTGTCTTATTAGCAGAAGTAATAAATACATCTATTGAAATTGATATTGATTTAACTAGTCCCGAATATCATCCATATGCAAAAGATACTAAAGATGTTGCAGCTGGGGCTGTTCTACTCTCAATAATTATCGCTTGTATAATTGGATTTATTATTTTTGTACCCAAGATTATGATGTTATTTTTTTAAAGCTTTCACTTTTATAATTAATAATAGCTAATCTTTGTCACTCCAATCTATCATGTTTGTCATTCCATAAGGTTAACTGGACATAAATTTGACTTTATTTTTGTATTTGTTAGTATAGTGATTACGGCTCGCTAAGAGCTTATTTATTATGACAAGATCACTTAAAAAAGGTCCATATGTTGATGAAAGGCTTTTAAAGAAAATTGCTGGAAAAAAACCTTTAGAAACAGGAGTAATTAAAACTTGGTCAAGAGCCTGTGTTATTTCTCCTGAGATGGTAGGTTTTACTTTCGGGGTTCATAATGGGAAACAACACATAGAAGTGCTGGTGAATGAAGACATGGTGGGTTATAGGTTAGGTGAGTTTTCTTTAACTCGAAAGTTTATTAAGCATGGAGGTAAAATGCAGAAAGAACTTGAGCTTAAAAAGAAAGAAGCTGAAATCTCTGCTTCAAAAGCAGCTAAAGCTTCTGGTGATGCAAAGAAAAAGAAATAAAATAAAAAAATGAAAGCATTTTTAAAAAATTACAGACAGTCTCCTCGTAAAGTTAGACTTGTGACGGAGCTTATCAAAGGCAAAAGGGTTGCCGATGCTTTTGTTTATCTTAATGCATTGTCTAAAAGAGCTTCATCTCCTATTTCAAAACTTTTAACCTCAGCTATATCTAATGCTAAACAAACTGGAGCCTTAGAAGAGAATCTTTACATTGATAATATAACTGTTAATAAAGGTATAGTTTTGAAACGTAGTAGGCCAAGGGCTCGTGGTAGTGCTTCTCGTATTAACAAAAGAACTAGCCATGTTACTATTAATTTAGTTGAAAAAGCTTTAGTTGAAAAGAAAATCATTTCACCGAAAACAAAAATAGAAAGTAAGAAAGAAGTTAAAGAAGAAATCAAGAAAGAAGTTAAAAAAGTTATAAAAGAGTCGAAACCAAAAACAAGTATCAAAGAATAAAGAGAAATTTAATTTTATGTCAAAAATAGTTCATCCGTATGCACATAGACTAGTAATTCTTCGCGATTGGAAATCACGTTGGTTTGCTGACAAGAAATACAAGAATCTTCTTGAGGGTGATATTGTTATTCGTGAATTTCTAGAAAAAAGACTCAGAGGTTTTTATCTTTCAAGAATTGAAATTGAACGAAGCGTTAAGACAACAAGAATAATGGTTTATACTTCTAGGCCGGGAATGATTATTGGTCGTTCTGGTGAAGGTGCTACAAAACTTAAAAAAGATTTAATCTCTAGAATGACTAAGAGAAAAATAAATATTCCAGAAGATTTCAAATTTGATATAATTGAGGTTACAAATCCAGATGCCGATGCAGCCATTATGGCTTATTCTATCGCTGAAGGATTAGAAAAACGTCTCCCATATCGCCGAGTAATTAAACAAGCAATTGAAAAGATGATGTCAGCCCGTGGAGTGAAAGGGGCTCGTGTATATTTAGGAGGCCGTTTGAATGGGGCTGAAATTGCTCGTAGTGAACAGATTAAAAAAGGCTCCATACCTCTTCAAACCTTCAGAGCCGATGTTGATTTTGCTCGTGAAAAAGCTTATATGACATATGGTGTTATTGGTATAAAGGTTTGGATATATCGTGGAGAAGTTTTTTCTGAAAAAAAATAATTTAAATATTTATTATGTTAACACCTAAAAAAGTAAAATTTAGAAAATGGCAAACAGGCAGAAAAGATATGTCTAAAGTTACGCCTGATACTCGTGGCGTCAAAGTTGTTTTTGGTTCTTTTGGTCTTAAGGCGACTAGTGGTGGACGAATTCGTTCTAATCAAATAGAAGCGGCTCGTAAAGTTACCTCTAGAACCATTGGTAAGGTTGGACGTATGTGGATTAGAATTTTTCCTGACCGACCATTTACAGCCAAAGCGGCTGAAGTTGGGATGGGGAAAGGTAAGGGCGATCCGCAAGGGTATTGTTTAGATGTTCGTCCAGGGCGAATCATATTTGAAGTTGATGGTGTCACTTCTATAATTGCTAAAGAAGCTCTTCGTAAAGCAGGGACAAAATTACCAATAACTACTCGTATTGTTAAACGATAAAATTATGAAAATAGAAAGTAAAAAATTTAAGAAAGTTCTAAAAGGAATAGTTACTTCAGATAAAATGGATAAAACTTTAATAGTCAAAGTCACGCGATTTATAGAACATAAAAAATATGGTAAAAGGATAAAGAAAAATAAGAGATATAAAGTACATGATGAAGATAATTCAAAGAAAATTGGAGATAGGGTCGAAATTGAAGAAACAAAACCTTTATCAAAAGATAAACATTTTAAAATTATTTAATAATTCTCAGTTTTCATTTTTTTGAAATTTGGAAATTAAGAAATTAAAACTAACTAATATGATTCAAGATGGAACAGTTGTAATAATTACAGATAATGCTGGTGGAAAAATCGGCAAAGTTTTTAAAGTATTAGGTGCATCAAAACGACGTTATGCTAGTCTTGGCGACCAAGTGGTTATTTCTGTGAAAGTAGCTGAACCTAGAAAAATAGTTAAAAAGAAAGATATTCATCATGCTGTTGTTGTTAGAACTGTTAAACCTTATCGTCGAAAAGATGGATCATATATTAGTTTTGATGATAATGCTGTTGTCATTTTAGAAAAAGACAAACTTGATCCTAAGGGGGGACGTGTTTTTGGACCAATTCCACGTGAATTGGCTGAAAAAGGTTATCAAAAAATAATATCATTAGCCCAAGAAGTTATTTAATTATTATGAAAATTAAAAAAGGAGACAATGTAATAGTAATTGCTGGATCAAATAAAGGCAAAAAAGGAAAAGTGATAAAAGCTCTTCCTGCCTTGGATAAAGTTGTTGTTGAAGGTGTTAATTTAAGGAAAAAAGCACATAAATCTACAAAAGGTGGAGATAGAAGTGAAATATTAGAAATGGCAATGCCAATCCACGTGTCAAATGTGGCTAAGCATGAATAATCTTATTTAATTTTTTATGGAAACAGTAAAAGAAAAAGAAAAAAAAGTATTTAAAGTCCTTAAGGATGAATATGGTTATAATAATACAATGGCAGCCCCGCATTTTGTTAAAGTCGTTGTTGCTTCAGGCACAGGTTCTGGTGTCAAACGTAATAAAGATTACAATAAGCTTGTAATGGATCGTTTGGCTAAAATTACTGGGCAAAAAGCGATTACAAAAGGAGCAAAAAAATCTGTTGCAAGTTTCAAAATTCGTGAAGGAGATCCAATTGGAGTTATGGTTACACTTCGCGGAACACGGATGTATGGATTTTTAGATAAACTAATCAATGTAGCTATTCCTAGAACAAAAGATTTTCGTGGAATTAGTCGTGATTCGGTTGACGATATGGGTAATCTGACTATAAGTGTTAAAGAACATACTATTTTTCCTGAGACTGGAGATGAAGAGTTAAAAGATGTTTTTGGTTTTGCTATTACTTTAGTTACTACTGCTAAAAATAAAAAAGAAGCTACTAGTTTCCTAAAACATATCGGTATCCCTTTCACAAAATAATTTTTTTTCGTCAATTTCCAAGGGTAGCAAGAACGGTTCTTGCTACCCTTAACAACAAGCATTAAGGAGAGTTGGGAGACCAAATTGTCCTACCCACGGAGCCTTTAAAAAATCATTGTAAGACAATATTTAGTCATCTAGAATAGGGATTTGAACTAAAGTATATTATGATGTATAATATAACTTAATATAGATCGAGTGGTTTTATTAATTTAATTTAGTATATATAAAATGGAGGATTTCAAAGAATTTAGAGATAAAGAGGCAAACAAATTAAGACAAATTAGAAAAATAGACAAAATAGTAGCTCAGGATTATTTTGATAAACTTCAAGGAACAGAAAATTATAAAATAGGTAAAGATCAACATCTGCAAAAAAAGAAAAAAAGTAAAAATCCAGAACCGGAAGTTATCTCTGTTGAAGATAAAAAAGAATTAGAACAAAGTTTAGCTGAAAGTTTGGAATCTCAATTGCCTGCTGGTTTTGAAATAAAAAAGAAAGAAGATGGAAGAATTGAGATAATTCTTCAAGATCAGAATAGTTTTGATGGCTGGAATAGCATTTTACCAAAAATAAAAGATAGGGTTTTGAATACAATTAAATTATATGATTTTGAAGGGAGAGATGATATTTATATAGAAATAAAAAATCCTCGGATAGTTCAAGGGCAATCAGAAGGTGAATCATTAGGTATTAAATTTGAAAAGAAGGATATTGATAGAAAAGATTTTGATTATTTGGGAAAAAGTGATGCTGTTGCTATGAGTCAATTATTTACGATAATACCAAAAGACAAATTACTAATTTGCCATAAAGGAATGGTTAGATCTATATCTGTTTAACTAATTCTTTAATCTGCATTAGCGAAATCTCAAGAAGAATTGAGAATTGGGGTCAGAGAATTGGGGTCAGCCACTATTTATAAATGCGCAAGAACGGTTCTTGCGCAACTGCAACTTAAGGCAACCTTTAACAACAAGCATTAAGGAGAGTTGGGGGACCAAAGAATAGTGGCTGACCCCAATCCTACCTTTAAATATGGTGTCAATGGACAATGGAATAGACTTTAAAAACGAACGGTTCACTACAGTGAGTTGTTCGTTTTTACTTTAGAAGCCTTATTTATAAGGTTTTTTATTTATATACCTTGACAAATATAGTATTTTATGATATCTTATACACAGAAGGTTAGTTCTTTGAAAAAGGTTAATAGATGAGTTGATTTCTAATTTTATCTGTTAGGTAGACTTAGAAATCAACTTAAATATTAATTTAAAAGACAATAAAATGAAAAAGAAAGAAATTGCAGATATTTTAAACCCTTACTGGGTGGAATATCTGGAAAAAAATGGAAAATTCGAAAGAAGTCTTCAATTTAAGAAATTCATTAAGGAGAATGAGAGACTCAGTAGATTTAGTATTCTCAAAATTTTTTATGCTAGAGACTATATTAGTTTTATTGTCTCTCAATACGTATTTAGGAAAAAGTTTTGGGATTTAAGTGAAGTAATTGCCAAATTAAAAAGAGAAGAGTTAATTTTAAGTAGACTTAAAATTGAGTCTCGGGATATATTGGTGATATCTGATATTGATGATATTGTAAAAAAAGTAAAAATTTTTAGAAGTACTTTTAAAAAACTTCTGAAAGAATACTTTAAAAATACGTTCGGGGCACCTGATCGGGAAATAAGATTATCGTGTTTTTATGAAATCCTAAAATTTTCTATTAAAAATAAACCTACTTGAGTAGGTTTATTTTATTTATACCATGTGTCAAATGCGCAAGAACGGTTCTTGCGCAACTGTAATTAAGGCTACCTTTACATATGTGGGCGTGTGCAAAAATTGACATCCTTAAGTTTATTTGCTAGTATTGAACCTACGTGAAATGTAGATCCGTTATTCTCCTCAAGCGCTTAGAATAAAAGCTTTTAAGAAAAATAACGTGATATCCCTTTCACTGGTTTTAATTAAAGACTTGTCTCAAATTTATTAATGGCAAGAGCTTTCTTGAAAACCTAATTAATTTTATGGCAAAAAAATCAGTAATAGCAAGACATTTAAGGAAATCAAAATTTAGCACACGAGAAACAAATCGGTGTTTTCGTTGTGGTCGCGCCCATGGTTATATGAGGGATTTTGGATTATGTCGTATTTGTTTTAGGGAACTTGCTAATGAAGGAATGCTTCCAGGTGTTAGAAAATCAAGCTGGTAATTATATTATTCGCAGTTTATCTAAAAGAAATAAATCAAATTATATATGGATCAAATAGCAAACATGATGAATATGATAAAAAACGCAAACCGTGTTGGACACGAGTCAGTTAGTGTTCCTTATTCAAAAGTAAAAAAAGCAATTTCTGTTTGTTTAATAAAAGAAGGCTATATCAAATCAGCAACAAAAAAAACAAAAAAAGGATTTCCTTTTCTTGAAATTGTTTTAATTTATCTTAGTGATGGACAACCTAAAGTTACGGGAGTAGAAAGAATTTCCAAATTATCTTGTCGTGTTTATATTGGAGTGAAAGAGATTAGGCCAATTAGAAATGGTTATGGATTAACGATTATAACAACACCAAAGGGTATTTTAACTAATAAACAAGCCCGTAGAGAAATGGTAGGTGGAGAAGTTTTATTCAAGATATGGTAATCTGATAAATATACATAAATAATCATTAAATTATATGAGTAGAATAGGAAAACAAACAGTCATAATACCAAAAGGAACCAAAGCAAAACTTTCAGGAAATACTTTTTCTGTTGAAGGTCCAAAAGGAACATTAACTCGTGACTTTTCTGATGTCATTCGTATTGATATTAATGGAGATAATATAACATTTGTTCCTAGTAAAATTGGTAATCCAACTGTCAATGCTCTTTGGGGAACATATGCTTCGCACGTAAAAAATATGGTCATAGGAGTTAATGAAGGTTATACTAAAAGTCTTATTTTAGATGGAATTGGATTTAAAATAGAAATTGCTGGAGAATATATAAATCTTGCCTTAGGTTTTTCTCATCCTGTAAAGGTCAAAATCCCGACTGAACTAACTGTGACTGCTGAAAAAAACAAATTAATAGTAACTGGAATAGATAAAGAATTAGTTGGTCAATTCACAGCTTCAATTAGGTCTATGAAGAAACCAGAGCCATATAAAGGTAAAGGATTCCATTATGACGATGAAGTTATCCGTCGTAAGCAGGGTAAAAGGGCAGTCTAAAATTTCAAAAAATGAGAAATAAAAAACAAGAAAAAAGAATAAGATTAAAGAAAAAAATTAGATCAAAAATTAATGGTACTTTAAAGCGTCCTCGTCTTTCCGTCTTTCGTTCTAATCAGTATATTTATGCTCAATTTATAAATGATTCTACAAATGAAACTATTGTCTCATTTTCTGATTTGAAAATTAAAAGTGGAACTAAAACCGAAAGATCAAAAATTGCAGGAGTTGAACTTGCTAAATTAGCTATCGCAAAAGGTATTAAATCATGTATTTTTGATCGTAATGGTTTTAAATATACAGGACGTATAAAAGCTCTTGCTGATGGGGTTAAAGAATCTGGAATTTTATTTTAATTTAATATTATGGAAACACCAAAAACAAAACCAAATATAAGTAATTCTCGTGGGAATAGGGTTAATGATAATAACAGGTATAGAGGTGGAAATCGTAAATCACGAAGTTTTTTCGAAAAACCTAAACCTGAATTTGAACAAAAAATAATTTCAATTCGTCGTGTAACTCGTGTTGTTAAGGGTGGACGTCGTATGACTTTTGCTGTAGCAATGGCTATTGGAGATAAAAAAGGTTCTATAGGTCTTGGTACAGGTAAGGGTGGAGATATATCTATTGCTATAAATAAAGCTATTCGCCAAGCTAAGAAAACAATGTTTAAAATAAAAACTACCAAGGAGATGTCTATTTTTCATGAAATTTCTGACAAATTCTCAAGCTCTAAATTGAATATGATGCCAAATCGTGGTGGAGGTTTAGTAGCAGGTAGTACAGTTAGAGATATATTAATGCTTGCTGGTCTAAAGAATATTACCGCTAAATTTAATTCTAGAAGTAAAAATAAATTAAATAATGCTCGTGTAACTTATAAAGCTTTATACCAATTTAAGATGAAAAATATTATTCCTAAGGATACTGTATCTGTCCCTAAAAAAGAACCAGAAAAGAAGGATGATAATGAAATCAAAAACATAAAGAAAGATTAGGGTAGATTAAATAAAAATTATTATGCAAATAAATACAATAAAGAGAGAACATCCAAATAAAAAGGCAAGACAAGTAGGTCGCGGTGGAACCCGCGGTAAGACTTCTGGTCGTGGAGGTAAGGGTCAGACAGCCAGAGCTGGTAATAAGCGTCGTCCGCAAATACGTGATATTATCAAGAAATTACCAAAATTAAGAGGTTATCGTTTCAATTCACATGCTGCTAATAAATATTCAGTCGTTAATGTTAGTGATCTTAATTTATTTGAAGTAGGATCAGTTGTGAATAATAAATTATTATTTGATAAAAAACTGATTCGTCGGGTTAAAGGTGTATTTCCTAAAGTGAAAGTTTTAGGTAATGGAGAACTAAAAATTAAGATTTCTGTGGAAAATTGTTTAGTTTCTAAAACTGCTCGTGAAAAAATAGAAAAAGCTGGAGGCACTATTAAATAAAATATGGAAAACATCTTAAATAAATTAAAACTATTAGTTACAGATAAAACGCTTAGAAACCGTATATTATTTATTTTTGCGGCTATGATTGTTTTTCGTTTACTATCGGCTATTCCAATTCCTGGAATTGATCCGATTAAATTACAATCATTCTTGAATAATAACCAATTCCTTGGAGTTTTGAATATCTTTTCAGGTGGAGGTTTATCAACTCTTTCTATCCTTATGCTAGGAGTTGGCCCATATATTACTGCTTCAATTATTATGCAACTTCTGACAATTATGTCTCCTAAGTTGAAGGCTATGTATCAAGAAGATGGAGAAATTGGTCAAAAGAAATTTAACCAGTTAAGCCGTGTTCTAACAGTCCCTCTCTCAATTATTCAAGGATTAGCTTTTATTATGTTATTAAAGAGTCAAGGTATTATTGTTAATATGTCTGTTCTTGATATTATAACAAACTTGGTTGTTATAGTGGCTGGTTCCATTTTCATAATGTGGATTGGTGAATTGATTTCTGAATTTGGAATTGGTAATGGTGTCTCTTTCATAATTTTCGCGGGAATTGTAGCCAGTATCCCGAGACAAGTTTCACAATTTATTTTTACTTTTAATGTAGCTGATCTTCCGTTATATATTTTATTTTTAGCAATTGGAATTTTAATTATCGCAGGTGTGGTGATTATAACCGAGGCGGAAAGACCAATCCCAGTTACTTATGCTAAACAAATTAGAGGAGAAAGAGTCTCAGGTGGAACGCAAACTTATCTTCCTATTAGAGTCAATCAAGCAGGAGTTATGCCAATAATTTTTGCTCTTTCTATTTTACTTTTTCCTCAATTAATAGGAAACTTCTTAGCAAAAATGGATAATAGTACCTTAAAAGCAATTTCCGATGGATTACTTTGGTTTGTTAGGCAAGCCTGGTTATATTCATTTGTCTATTTTGTTTTTGTTTTCTTATTTACTTATTTCTATACTGCAGTTACATTTGACCCAAACCAGATTGCTGAAAATCTTCAAAAAAATGGAGCGTTTGTTCCTGGAATTAGACCCGGACCTGCAACTCGTGAGTATATTACGAGAATTCTTAATCGTATTACTACAATCGGAGCAATATTTCTTGGTTTGATCGCAGTTCTGCCTCTTGCGATGCAAGCTATTACTGGAGTACCTTCATTTGCCATTGGGGGCACGGCTCTATTGATTGTGGTGGCTGTGGTTTTAGATTTAATACAAAAAATAGATGCACAATTATCAATGAGAGAATATTAAAAAACCCCAATTAATTGGGATTTTTTAATATTCAAATAATTAGTGTATAATAATAAAATATGGATAATCCACAAACATTTATTTTTATCGGAAGATCTGGTTCTGGTAAAGGAACTCAAATTGATTTATTAAAAAGATATATTACAGAAATTAATCCTAAAATTGAATCATATTCTTTTGTTATGGGTAATACATTTCGATTATTTATGAAAGATGGGGGATGTGCTCAAGATATGATTAGAGATATAACGACTAAAGGAATGCTTGTTCCTGATTTAATTACTAATAGTCTATTCGTTTCTGAATTATTATTTAATTTAAATCCTGAACAACATTTATATATAGATGGAATTCCACGTTCTTTATCGCAAGCAAAAGCCGTTGTTGAGATATTAGAATTCTATAATAGATCTAATCCAATAATAATTAATATAGAAGTTAGCGAAGAAGAAGTTGAGAAAAGGATGGTTTCAAGAGGTCGTTCAGATGATACGAAAGAAGCAATTATTGAACGTCTTAATTTTTATAATAAAAATGTTATTCCTGCAATTGAATACTTAAAAGAAAAATCAGAATTTACTTATATCAAAATCAACGGTAAAAGATCAATTAAAGAAATTCATTTAGATATAATAAAGCACCTTAATTTATAATATGAATAATAATGATTACATTGTGATGTCTTTAGGTGGGTCAATCATTTTGCCAGACAAAATTGACATAGACTTTTTAAAAAAATTTGTTTCAACGATTAAAGAATATGTAAAAAAAGGACGTCGATTTATCATTATTACTGGAGGTGGAAAAATTTGTAGAGAATATAATGACTCTCTTGAACAAATAACTAAAGTAACAGATGAAGATTTAGATTGGATGGGAATTTCTGTTACACGATTAAATGCTGAATTAGTCAGGATTTCTTTTGGTGATTTAGCCTATGAGAAAATTTTACTAGATCCAGATTTAATTCCCAATACTCAAAAACCTATTATTATTGGAGGAGGCTGGAAACCAGGTAATAGTAGCGATTTAGCTGCAGTCCATGTAGCTATAAAAGTGGAAGCTTTAAAATTAATTAATTTATCAAATATAGATTTTGTTTGTGATAAAGATCCAAGTATTTTTCCTAATGCGAAGATTATTAAAACAAGTTCATGGAATGATTTTAGAATGATTTTACCAGATAGGTGGAGCCCAGGTGTTAGTTCTCCTTTTGATCCTATTGCAGCAAAAAAAGCTCAATCAGTTGGATTAGAGTTAGCCATTATGAATGGCAAAAACATTGATAATTTAAGAGATTATTTAGATGGAAAAGAGTTTATTGGAACAGTAATTAAATAATAATGAAAAGTGAAACAAAACCCAGCAAGGCTGGTAACATTATGAAACATAATTTA
>CAYNYY010000012.1:0-17231 GCA_964401625.1 uncultured Candidatus Saccharibacteria bacterium | reverse complement strand
AAAAAATCATTTATTTTTTCGTAATTTTTGCAATTATTATAAGTATTTTACTTATAATTGTGAAAGTAGAAGTAATAGGGATCCAGATCGGATGGATTCTAATTACTTTAGAGATTTGTTATCTTCTCTTATTTTCTTTCGGGAAAGTAGAAGTTAACGAGGTAGCTGCTTTGTTTCTTTTCGGGAAACCGATAAAGAACTTAGGGGTAGGTTTATATTTCGCCCCAAAAGGAATACTTTCAGTCCGGAAAGAAATAGGAACTAAAATATTGGATGAGTTACCTGCTCCTCCAGAAAAAATATTCCATGGTGATGAGAAAATTCCTGATGGAATGTTTTTACCTATAAGGGTAAAATTTGGACCGTCTAGAAAAGAAGATACAGAGGAACTGAAGAATGATCCTTATAATCATTCTATGGTTTTAGATATTACACCAGTTATAAACTGGCAAATATCAGATCTAATAATTTTTCAGAAAAAGATAGGAACAATTAAAAATTGTCGCCAAATTTTTTCAGCGAAAGCTATTGAGATTTTTGGGGATGATTTCTCCACGATGACTCCAGCGGCGGCTTTATTGAGGTTAGAAAGAACTAACCAAAAAATAGAGGTCGGCTTAAAAGAACAAATGTCTAATTCAGGCATTAAAATTATTGATGCCTATGTAAAACCGTTCAACTTCCCCCATGAGTTAAACAAAGCAGTGGTTAATGTGTCAAGTCAAAGACAAAAGGCATTAAGCACTATAATAGAAGCTGAAGCTTCTAAAAGAAAAAGAATTAAAGAAGGAAAAGGGGAAGCCAGTTTCCTGAAGAATACCTTGGAAGCTAGAGCCACGGGAGAAGCTAGAATAAAGAAACTAATTCTTGAGGCTGAAGCTATCGGCATTGATAAGCTGGTAGATATAGCTGAAAAGAAAAGTGGAGAAGTTGTCATTTGGATGAAGACCTTGGCTACAGCCTTGGAAAAATCCAAATATTCAATTATTCCTGGAAGCGAGCTATTTAAAGCGACTTCTGGAATACAGGAGATGTTAGAAAAAGTTAAAGGAGGACTTAAAGAATGAACAGTCTGACTTTAATTTTAGTTTTTCTAATTATTGTGATATTTATATTTATTACAATAAAAGAAAAAAGGGGTAAGAAAATAAAAAAAACAACTTCTGCCTCTAAAAAAGGTTTTCCTCCTAAACCAAAAAGACCATTTTTTTGGTCTGAGAGTGTGAAAGAAATGATAAGGTGGGTATTGCTTTCGTTGATATGCCTTATCTTATTGCTATTTGTAGTTAGATTTGTTGTTTCACTATTTAGTGAGACAGCTCATCAAACTACAACTTCAAGTGTCTATGTTGTTCCCAAAAAAAAGATTTTGGGCTATATAGATGTTACTCTATCTGGGAAATATGGTGATAGGATTTATCTCTATCAAGACTTTCCTAGAAATTCCAAGTTCCAATTTATTAATGCCACTATAGATTACAGTGTTATTAATAAAGATGGAAAAAGAAGCTTTGCTTTAGCTGGTCAGGACGCATCAGGCCAGCTGGGCTTTAGTAATGGAAATATCTGGCTTCGTTTCCGGTCACAAAGTGGCCAAAAAGGAAGCCTAAAAATAATGATGTACATTGAATAAGAATTATTCAATGTACATCCAAAACCCGAATCAATGATTCGGGTTTTTTTATTGTTTTTATTTGATTTTTTGAGAGTAGTCTAAAACTTAGTTCTGAGTTTGGTCTTGAACTTGGTTACTTGTTGTTCCTGACGAACTTGTTGTTCCTGACGAATTAAATCCAGACCTATGTTTAGAAGACTCTATCGCCACCCAATATTCATAATTACCAGTCTGAGGATTCTTCCTATATTTCTCATTTATTATTTTTGCAGTAAGCGATGCATTAGTCAGTGGAGTTTCATAACCAGTATTAGAATAAACAGTAGTCATAGTATTAATATCTTTTATTTTTATTCCTAATAATGCAAAAGCATTTTTAATAGCTATCTCTCTGGCTAATTCTAAAATTGGATTAACGCCAGAAGCTACAACTCTAGTAAATAATGCGTCTGAAGTATATTTTGTTGTAAATAAAGATGGACCCTTAGATAAAGAGGATATAGAAGACGAAAAAGAAGAGTTACTAAAACTATTATTTACATAATCACTTAAAGGTAATTGCATAGTTCTATTGGTATCAACTTTTAAAACACAATCTTTAGTTAAACTTGCATCTCTAGGATAATCAGCATCTAAAGGATATCTAGCGTCCATCCAACTATAATAAAGCTTGGTTGCAGGATTATAAGCAGTTAATAAGCCAAAACTCAATGGAGTTCCTTTTATACCAGAGGCTGAATAAAGATCTTCTTTAGCTTTAGCTTTGACCGCCTTTAATGATTTATATTCAACATCACCAGTAGCAAGAACATCTTCATGCCAACAAAAGTTATTGTCTACATATTTTACCCTAAATGGACTTATAGTATAATTAAAAATTTTCGGAGTTTTCACATTCGTAAAATTAACATTCTTAGCGGCACGAAGATCAACCATCCCTGATGTAAGATTCCCTTGTTTAAGTTTAATCTTATCAACAGTTGTATCCGTTGAGCTCTGCCCTCCCTTTTGAGCAATTTCATAATTCCCATTATTATATATTTTTATCCTATTTTCACCAATTGTATTTAAAATAATTTTTAAAATTCCAAAAACAGCTACCATAATAAAGAGTCCAATAATTCCGGTCAACATTTGGGTTTTACTTCTTTTATTTATTTCTTCATTATTGGGACTTAATAAATATTGAGCAACCCCATAAAGAAAATACGCCAATGCTAAAGCAAACAAGAAGAAGATAATAGGGTTAATAATAACCTTATCAACACTTTTCATAAGAGTAGTTATGCTTGCCTCAGCAACTGGTGTAAATCCAAAAATCATTTTATTAGTATTTACAAACTAACAATTTATACCTGCAGATGGATTAGGAATACAAGGAATTGCGTTTGAATTTAGTTGTTCAGGTCCAACCCCAAAAGTGGTAGTAATAAGACGAAGAATTCCCCAGAAAGCAACAATTACAAATAAAGCAATCAACCCATTGATTATTTTAGAACGAGATGCTTTTTTCTGTTCTTCTTCTTTAGAAATCATATACTGAAGAACGCCCCAGATAAAATATACAACCGCTAGAGTAATCAAAACTGGGATAAGAAAATTTAAGATGTTAGCTATTACATTTATAATGCTGAAAGCACTTGCTGCAAATGCGAGCAATGGAGTAAAACTCAAGATGAGACCTAATGATATAATTTTTTTCATAAATTAATTTTATTTATTAAACAATTAAACGACCTAATAATAATTTCTTCTCCTATATCTTCCTCATAATAAGAAAAGAACGACTTCTAATAATCACATTATACCATAAAAAGATATAATATATAATAAATAATAAATTTCTATTGCGAAAGCTGTGGAATAAGAGTTTTTATTTTGAAGGTTTCAGAAAAAACATTCACCAATCCCCAGACACTTATCATTACGAATAATGCAACCAATCCCCAAAGCATATAACTTTTACCCTTTTTTCTCTCTTCTTCATTTTCTGGATTCAAAAAATATTTGATAATTCCCCAGATAAATCCAGCCGTAGCTAGAGTAAATAGAAGAGGTATAACTGTACTGATAATCGTACAACTTGCCCAATTGAAGATATCACCTATTTTATTGAATGAAATCTTACTACAAAAATCTACAGTAGGACCAACCGTGAAAGCATAAGCAATTTTTGTTATCATATTAAATAATTATGTAGAACTTTTAATTTGATTGACTGTCGACCCGATTGCACTAGCCAATACCCAAGATCCTAACAATAAGGTTGCTCCAATTAGTACTGCAACTAAGGTTCTTTTTGCTTTCTCTAGTTTCTCAGGGTTACCTTGTGCTTGAACAAAAAGAAATCCCGAATAGATAATGGCCAGAGTAATAATTGGAATACCTACAGTTAAAACAATATTTAAAATCGCTTCTATAAAAGATGGAATAGTCTCTAAATGACCAGCTCCAAGTGGGTTATTTATTGTTGTATTAACTTGAAGTCCTCCTTCTGCATGAACAATTATTATAGGCATTAAAAAAGAGAAGGCTATAGTTAAAATTAATCCATACTTAGCTATATTTTTTAAGATGCCATATTTATTTCGTTTCAAAATTTTCATATCTTATGTTTTTCGTCATAATTTTATAAATAGACGATTAATTAATAATAATTATTTAGTCAAAAATGACCCCTGAAATCCTAAAGTTTTCAGAATAGTGTTAATTATCAACCAAGCTGCTAAAGCAATAATGAAACCTATCAATAAGTTTTTTATTATAGCTTTAACTTGAGTAGATTTAGCTGGATCACCTCCAGCTGTAATTAATAGAAATCCAGCATAAGCGAATATTAAAGCGGCTAGTGGCATAGCTAAATCAAAAAGAAGAAAATTAATAACATTATTTATCAAAACCATTAGTTGTTCAAAACCGCAATTGCCAGATGATGGACAAGCTGGAACTAATGGTGCTGCTGATACTTTATCAAATGAAAAAATAAAGATAGAAGCTGTGATTGATAATTTATAAATTATTTTCTTAATTTTTTTCATAAAAATTATTTAACTATCTGTTCTAATTGACTTTGAACTTTATTAATAGCTGTATTAATATCTAGTTTATTTGATAAAATATTATTAAACAATTCATTGAATATTAAATTAGTTGAAACAGGATTTGGATCAGCCCAAGATTGAGTAATGATGGCTGAATTATAAAATGTATACATATATGAAGAAGTTGGTTTCTTAGAGAGCAACGATTTCAAAGCAGGTGGTAAAGATAGAGTATTACTAAAATCTTTTGCTACCTTACTAGAACTCAATAAACTGGCAACTTGAAAAGCTAAAACAGTTTTCTTCGATTTTTTATTAATAGCTAAAGCATAAATATCCCCAAATGTTCTTTTTGGAGCATTTTTCGTTTGAGGGATTTCACTAACATTAAAACTCAAATTTGGATTCATTGCCTGAATTTTAAATAATTCACTTGCCTTTCCTAAATATAAAGCTAATTTACCTTGCACAAAAAAATTAATTGAACTGGATATTGAACTATTCCATGAATAAGCTGTACTAGATGGATTAGAAAAATTCATCAGAAATTTTAAGATAACATTAAAAGGAGAAACAGCTGTGCCAAACGAGTCTTTATCTAATACTGAAACATATTTTCCATCTTCAAGCTTGATGATAGGGTTTCTAGCTTGTAATAAAAAAGTTGATAAGATTCCTTTAGCATCTGTGATATTATTATACCTTCCAAGAGCAATCATACTTTTTAAAATAGTTCCATCATCTTTCTTTTGAGTTAATTTATTATTTAATTTAAACAATTGATTCCACGAATTAGGGGGAAGAGCTATCCCTTCATTACTTAACAAATTTTTATTGTAATACATAACCATTGGATCAACAACAACAGGAAGAGCAAGAATACCCTTAGGTTCCAAAAAAATATTCGCTCCGTCTATAAATGATGAGATATAAATATCTTTTGGATAACTAGTATAGGGAATCTTATTTATAAAATTTTGATTTCTTATAATCATACTTGGAGTTATAAAAAATAAATCTGGACCATCACCTGAAGCGAAAGATTCAATCAGTGATTGTTCATAAGTAGCAGGATCTTTTTTAACATAATCAATGACTAAACTCTGATTATCTGCTGCTGCTTTTTCAAAAACTTTATATAAATTAGGAGCTGATAGAGTTCCCCAAACAATTATTTTACCATTCAAATTATTTGATTTACTTGAAGAACTACCCACTTTAATAAGACCTGAGAAGATTAGAACTGCAAAAACAAAAAAGGCTAAAAATATAGCGACTAAAATTGTTTGAAAATTACTCATGCGTAAAAATTATACCATAATGGTGGTCTGAAATAGTTATTTTTTCTAATAATTTCAAACCACGGCTACTAAATAATTCTATAACTTCCTTTTCGTTAATAATATGTTCAGGAATTGGACCCATTTTATTAAAAGAATTAGACCAATCTATAAATAATACCTTGCCTCCTTTTTTTAAAATACGCTTAGTTTCATCTACTAGACCTAATTTATCTTCTATTTGGAATAAAACATTAGAAATTATAACAGCATCTATAATATGATCAGCTATTTTGGTTCCACCTTTTTCTTCTATATCCCCCCATATTCCTTTTATGTTTGTAATTTTCCAGTCTTTAATTTCTGCTTCTAATTTTTTTAATAAATCTTTTTGGACTTCTACAGCATAAACTATTCCATTTGATCCAATCCTTTTGGATGCAGCTTTGGAATATAAACCCATACCCGCACCTAAATCAGCAACTTTCATTCCATCTTTAAGACCTAATTTAGCTATATTTAATTCTGGATTAGAAAACATACATTTTTATTATACCACAATCTAATAAAAACAATAATACTTAAACGATTAATCATCTAGGTATTATTATTTAGATATAGCTTTCTATCATCCTTCTTTTTCTTTTACCCGAAACGCGCGATAGCAGAAGTTGGGTAAAGTTGATAAATCATTTTTTACAAACAAGTAATAGAAGCAATAGAATCACCTGCCCTCAACTTCATAATAGTAACGCCTTGTGTTTGACGTCTGGAAGTTGGAATAGATTTCAAATCAACACGAATAACTTGACCTCTTTGTGAGACAGCTATAATTTCACTTTCTTCTCCTACTAACTTAGATACTATTAGCTTACCAGTTTTTTTATTAATTTTTGCTGTTTTAATACCAGATCCTCCTCTTTTTTGTGTTTTATATTCTTTTATATTAGTTTTTTTACCAATGCCATTAGCCCCAAGTGTAAGTAAGGCTAGACTTTCTTCTTTTTTCGTTACACTGTCAACACCAACAACAAAATCCTCTTTTTTAAGTTTTATAGCTCTGACTCCTCCTGCAGTACGCCCCATTTCTCGAACATCATTTTCCTTAAAACGAATAGATTGCCCTAATGCCGTAGCTAATATAATATCATCTCCTTTGGCAACAGCTAAGGTAGATTGCAGTTCATCTTTCTTACTAAGTTTAATAGCAATTAAACCACTCCGGCGAACATCTTTGAAGCTTTCTATGGAAACTTTTTTAACTGTTCCCATTTTAGTAACTAACATTAAATAAGTGGCTATTTTTTTTAGATTTTTATCTATTGGTAAAATAGAAGCAACTTTTTCATCACTTTCAAGAGAAATGAAATTCATTATTGATTTACCCTTGGTAGCCCTTTTCCCTTCAGGAATATCATACATTTTTATTTGGTAAGCTTTACCAAGATTAGTAAAAAATAACAAATCACTATGTGTATCAGTTGATAAAAGCATCGTTACAAAATCCTCTTCTTTAGGTTCAATATCAATAACTCCAACACCACCACGTTTTTGATTTCTGTATTCACTTGGGTCAGTTCTTTTAACATAACCACCTTTTGTAAAAACTAGAACAGACTCTTTTTCTGGGATGAGGTCTTCAATATTAATAGCCTTAACACCACCTTTGATTATTTTTGATCTTCTCTCATCTGCATATTTTTCTTTGATACTTTCAAGTTCTTTAGAAATGATTTTAAGCATTTTTTTAGGACTAGCTAAGAGTTCTTCTAATTTTTTGATCAATTCTTGCTTTTCTTTCAATTCAAGCTCTATATTCTTTCTTTCTAATCCAGCTAACTTAGCTAATTTCATTTCCAAAATAGCAACAGCCTGCAACTCAGAGAATTTAAATTGTTTCATTAAATTAATTTTAGCAACTGCACTGTCTTTTGAGGCACGAATAATAGAAATAACTTTATCTATATGGTCAAGGGCTTTTTTTAATCCGAATAAAATATGTTCTCGGTCACGAGCCTTACGTAAATCATACTCTGTCCTACGACGGACAATAATAACTCTATGACCAATAAACTCATCTAATAATCCTTTTAATGATAATGTTTGAGGAACTCCACCAACTAAAGCTACCATATTAAAATTAAATGATTGTTCAAGTTGGGTATGTTTGTATATATAATTAAGCACCTTTTGTGGAATAATCCCTGATTTTAATTCTATTACTACTCTTATATCTTTAGTTGATTCATCCCTAAGAGCTTTAATGCCTTCTAATCTTTTTGCTTGAATTAAAGTTGCAATTGACTCAATAAAAGATGATTTATTAACTCTATAAGGAATTGATGTAATTATAATTTGGAATTGACCATTTTTAAGTTCTACTATTTCAGCTTCTCCCCTAGTAACTACACCTCCACGTCCGGTTGAATAGGCATGGAGTAAGTCAGATTGTCCATAAACAATTCCGCCAATAGGAAAATCAGGCCCTTTTATGAATTGCATAAGATCCTCTGTATTGGCATTTTTATTATTAATTAAATATATTGTTGCATCTATAACTTCTGAAAGGTTGTGTGGCGGAATATTAGTTGCCATTCCAACTGCAATTCCTAATGTTCCATTTAGAAGTAGATTTGGAACAGCTGTTGGTAAAACACTTGGTTCTTTTCGTGTTTGATCATAATTTTGTCTGAAATCAACAGTATCCTTTTCTAAATCAAGTAAGAGAAGAGAAGAAATTTTAGACATCTTTGCTTCTGTATAACGCATTGCTGCGGCACTATCACCATCAATCGATCCAAAGTTACCTTGCCCAAATACTAAAGGATAACGATAAGAAAAATATTGGGCCATTCCTACCATTGAATCATATACAGCAACATCTCCATGGGGGTGATATTTCCCAAGAACATCTCCCACTACCGCAGCACTTTTTCTAAAACGACTTTGATAAGTCAAACCCATTTCGTTCATAGCATAAAGAATACGACGATGAACAGGTTTTAATCCATCACGAACATCAGGCAATGCTCTATCAGTGATGACCGACATAGAATAATCTATGAAAGATTCTTCCATTTCTTTACTAATATCAACAGTAACAATATTCAAGTTTTCCTTTTTTTCGTCTCCTTTGTTATTCATAATTATTGACTCGCAGACTTATTTACAACAATCAAGTTAATTTGTTTTTCTTGGCTAATTTTTTTATTATTCTCTTCCTGATTTTCCAATTTTATAATTGGAGAATTACCTACACTGGCACTTATATTGTCATAAGTATTTGATACTGAATTAGCAAAACGTTGGAACGGTTTAACATCTTCTTTGGCTTGTTCTTTAACTTTATTATTAAATCTATGATCTAAACTATAAATCCAAATAGAACTAACAGCTACCATAGAAAAAATCATCAAACCTAAAAATATTTGCTTGCGTACAATCTCATCTTTTTCTTGTATTTTTTTTATATATTTACGCATATAATAAATTATTTACTATTTTGATAATACAATAATTTCACCTTCTTGTCCAATAAGATCTTTTTCTCTTATCGTTAATTTATCAATAGAAGAAATTTCTTCTTGCCCTCCTTCTTTAAGAAAACTTTCTAGAGATTTTTTATTATAATCCATAGGTATAATAATTTTTGGAGTAAGTTTTATGGCTAATTTATAGGCCTCTGCTGGAGTCATTAATTGGTCGTCTCCTAGAGAAATAAATAAGATATCAGGAGAATCTAATCCTTCAAGAATTTGAGCATTGGTTTTATCTTTAGATAAAACCCCTAAAAAGCATAAAGAAATATTTTCAATTGAGAATGAATATATTGTATTGATATACTTCTTATTATCAATAATGGTATTTGTCATTATTCCCTTGATAAAAACATTTTTAATCTCATAATCTCCTGGTCCGCTAATCTCAAAAGGAATTACTTTATTAACAGAAGCCATATCAAAACCGTTATAATCAGGGAGATTAATTGTTGAAAGAGTAATAGCAGAACTAAAACGTGAACCTTTTATTTCTGATTTAGAATTCTTACTTATTGGATTAATAGCAATAATTAAATCCCCTTTTTGTATCTTAAAAAACTGCTTACCTAGATAATTTATAATCATAAAATAATTATACCAAATTTAAGTTAAATTAGAAAGTGAAATAAATTTATAGGTCTTGCTTAATAATGAGATATATAGTATAAATTAATAGTTAAAAGCCCAGACTGGAATTAATCCCCTTTTTTAACTTATATGCTAAGTGAGAAAGAGACATCTATTCTGCGCCGCAGATTCCTTCATTCTTGTTGGAATAAAAGTGCGGTTTTTTATATTTTATGACTGAAGAAAAAAATATTGTAGATACTATAGTTGAAGACGCTAAAATTAAGCTCTCAAGTGTAGGAAAAATGTTAGAGAAAACAGAAATACTTCCACAACTTGAAGCATTGGTTGAAGGTCCTGTAATATTAATAGAGAA
The DNA here is from genome assembly GCA_964401625.1 of uncultured Candidatus Saccharibacteria bacterium. Taxonomy (GTDB): domain Bacteria; phylum Patescibacteriota; class Minisyncoccia; order Phycocordibacterales; family UBA9973; genus UBA8515. Next base: position 6,813 of record CAYNYY010000012.1, on the reverse strand, counting down.
ATCTTCTGTCTATTTGGATCTGGCTCCATATAGAACAGGTATTATTTATGGCCGTGAATTCATTAATGCCAAAGATATTATTAGAAAGATAAATATCGGCGATGTTATTAAAGCCAAAGTCGTCTTAGTTGATAATGATGAAGGTTATGTTGAGCTTTCTCTTAAAGAAGCTAGGCAAGCTCTTATCTGGAGTGAAGCCGAAAGTATGATTAAGAACAAAACTACTCTTGAATTAAATGTTAAAGAAGCCAATAAAGGAGGTTTAATCCTTGAATGGCAAGGTATAGCTGGTTTCCTTCCTGCTTCTCAACTTAAGAGTGAAAATTACCCACGTGTGGAAGATTCTGATAAAGATAAAATTCTAAAATCTCTAAAAACACTCGTCGGTAAACGAATGGAAGTTGTGATGATTTCTGCACTTCCCAAAGAAGGTAAATTAATATTCTCCGAAAAGGAAAATAATCCAGAAGAAAGACAAAAAATAATTGAAAAATATGCTATAGGAGATGAGTTAGATTGTGCTGTTGCTGGAATAGTTGATTTTGGAATTTTCTTGAAAATAGAAGATGGGTTTGAAGGATTAGTTCATATCTCTGAAATAGATTGGGGATTAGTAGAAGATCCTAGATCAATGTTTAAGGTTGGAGATAAAATTAAAGCAAAAATTATTGAAATAAAAGATAATAAAATTTCTCTTTCTATAAAAGCTTTGAAGGAAAATCCATGGAATGAATTTGAGCATAATTTAAAGAAGGGTGATATTGTTTCAGGTGTTGTTATTAAATTCAATAAACATGGAGCTTTGGTTTCAATAAAACAAGGTGTTGCCGGTTTAGTCCATAATTCTAGTTTTAGTTCTGAAGAAAAATTAAAAGAATCTCTTGAGCTTGGAAAAACTTATAATTTTCAAATAACGCTATTTGAACCTAAAGAACAGCGTATGACTCTAGTTTATTTAGAAGATAAAAAAAAGATTGAAACTGAATAGATACAAATTAATTTAAGTTGTATTAAATTTATTCATCGTAAATTCTTTCCCTTTTTCTATAAGAGCCTTAATAATTTCATTAACAAGTGGAATAATATCTTTATTTATAATTCTGAACTCAGCTTTAGAAAAATTACTTAATACATTAGGTTTACGTAAAATATTATTTTCATCAAGGATAGAAACTCCTATACGAACACGAATAAAAGATTGTGAACCCAGATGATTTATAATTGATTTAACTCCATTATGTCCCCCATCACCATGATCATATGAAATTCTAATTTTTCCAACAGGTAAATCTATGTCATCGTGAATTACAATAATATCTTGTGGAACTATTTCATACTTTCTTTGAGCATAAGAAACTGAATCACCAGAATTATTCATAAAAGTCTGCGGTTTTATATATTCAATTGATTGTTTTTCAACAAAGGTTTTATAAAATAGAAAATTACCTTTAGAACTTTTATTCCATTCAACTTTTTCTAAAATACTATCAAAAATTATCCAAGCAATGTTGTGCCTAGTTTTTTCATATTTTCTGCCTGGATTACCAAGTCCGATAATTAAAATCATTACTTAAATAATACCAAAATTAATTAATAATAGAAAGATATATTACAAAACACTTAAATATAGTCTGTCAATAGTATTTATATGATAAGATAAATTAATTATGGAAAACGATAGCAAAAAAATAAATGAAATTGTGAATCCACAGCCAATAGAAAATATAAAAAAGAATAAATATAAAAAAATCCTCAAGAGCTCTTGGGAATTAGTTAAATTTGCAATTATTGCTTTTGTTATCGTAATGCCAATAAGAATGTTTATTGCTCAACCATTTATTGTGAGTGGTAACTCTATGTATCCAACTTTTCATAATAATGATTATTTAATAGTTGATGAAATATCATATATTGTTGGTAATCCTAAAAGGAATGATATCATTATTTTTCATTATCCCAGAGATCCAGCAAGATATTTCATAAAAAGAGTGATCGGCTTACCAAATGAAGAAATAATCATTAAGAAAGGACAAATAACAATTATTAATAAAAAACACCCCAAAGGTTTTATCTTGAAACAACCTTATTTAAGAGATCATTTTACTTTTAGTGGTTCCTATAAAACTGGTAATAAACAATATTTTGTTATGGGAGATAACAGAAACGAAAGTTTAGATTCTAGAATTTGGGGATTATTACCAGATAGACTTGTGACAGGTCGAGCTCTCTTTAGACTTTTGCCAATTGATGACATATCATATCTACCGGGAGATTACATAAGCAATAAATAGATTCTCTATTTTAATTTAAATAATATAAAATATGATTAAAAAAAATAAAAAAGGAAAAAGAGTAGCCATCCCTTCCGTGAAAGGAATGCGTGATATTATTGGAGATGAATATTATTTATTCCAAGGATTTTTTGAGAAAGCTCAAGAAGTTGCTATTTATTATGGATTTAAACCTATTGAAACACCAATGGTAGAAAATGATGATGTTTTTACTTCCTCTATTGGAGTTGGAACCGATATTATTGACAAAGAAATGTATTCATTAAAAACAAAAGGTGGCGACAAATTAGCTTTGAGGCCTGAGCATACAGCTGGTTTGATGCGTAGTTATATAGAAAATGGAATGCAAGCACTTCCGCAACCAGTTCTATTTTATAGTTATGGACCTGTTTTCAGACATGATAAACCGCAGAAAGGAAGGTACCGTCAGTTTTATCAATTTGATATGGATATTCTAGGTAATGAAAAGAGTATTCTTGACGCCCTAGCTATTAAAACAGCTTGGACTATATTGGAAGAGGCTGGAGCAAAAGAATTATCTCTTGAAATTAATTCAATAGGAGATAAAGATTGCCGAAAAGCATATTTACAAGAACTGGTTTCTTATTATAAAAAAAATATCAAATATCTTTCGGCCTTGGATAAAGAAAGATTAAAAGTAAACCCATTGAGGATTCTTGATTCTAAGGAAGAAAAGACTATTGAACTAAATAAAAATGCACCAGATATTTTATCAAGTCTTTGTCCTGCTTGTAAAAAACATTTTAAAGAAGTTCTTGAATATTTAGAAGAAATGGAAATTCCCTACAACATTAATAAGTGTTTAGTCAGAGGTTTATCTTATTATACAAGGACTGTTGTAGAAATAATGGTTAAAGATAAAGAAACAGATAAAATGATTAGTGTCGCTGGTGGTGGTAGATATGATTATCTTGGATATCAACTTGGAAGTAAAAAAGATGTCCCAGCTGTTGGAATATCAATTGGCGTTGATAGAGTTATTGAGGCTCCATGGTTTAATAAATTAAACCCTAGAATAATTAAAAAATCAAAAATCTATTTCATTCAGCTTGGTTTTGACGCTAAACTCAAATCTTTTAATGTAATTGAAATTCTCCGTAAGGGTAAAATTAGAATAGCTCAATCCATTTCAAAAGATAATTTAAGCTCTCAGCTCTCCACTGCCGAAAAACTTGGAATGAGCTACACAATTATTTTTGGGCAGAAAGAAGCCTTGGAAAATTCTGTAATTGTTAGGAATATGAATAATAGATCTCAAGAAACAATCAAATTACCTAAACTATTAAATTATCTCAAGAATTTAAAATAATTTAATTTAAGTAAATTTATTATGAATATTGAAATTATACAAACTGGTAATAGTATCTTGCGTAAAATTTCTAAAGAGGTAGTAATCGTAGATATAAAAAAACCTAGAATTCAAAAGATTTTAAGTGATATGAACCTAGCTCTAAATTCGCAAGATGATGGAGTAGCAATTGCTGCCCCGCAGATTGGTATATCTTTAAGAATTTTTATAATATCTAGTAAAGTATTTGAAGAAGAATTTACATACCGAGGTAAAAATATACATAGAAATAATTTATATAAAAAATACCCACCTAACTTAGTATTTATAAATCCAATAATTAAGAAAATATCAAAAGATAAAAAACTCATGGATGAAGGATGTCTATCTATCAGACCAACATATGGTAAAGTTCGTCGTGCAACAAGAGCTACTATAGAAGCTTATAATGAAAAGGGAATAAAAATTATTAGAAAAGGATCTGGTTTGATTGCTCATATTTTCCAACATGAAATTGACCATCTAGATGGTATTTTATTTATTGATAAAGCAAAAGATTTAAGGGAAGAACCTATATCAGAAAAAAATATAACTTCCTAATTTAAAATTGTAAGAAGTTATATTTTTTGAGTGATTATATAAAGAATTTTTTATTTTCTCAATATTTTACATCTATTTTCCTATCATTCTTTTCCAAGCACTTGTATTTCTAAACCAAGGACAAATTAATATTCCCGCTGTACTAAGAATCGTTAAAATAAGAGCACTCACATATAGATTGGAAGGATTTACGATCGCATTAAGTAAACAATAGAAAAATCCATACCATATTACGAGTTCTAATACTGATAAAAACCAATCAATTGATTTCATAGTTTTATTTTGAATGAATTTGTAAATTAATCTCGACCTTTGTTATTTTCTTAATAATTATCTTCTTTAATTTGGAAATAGGATTGTGGATGTGAACAAACTGGACATATTTTAGGTGCTGACTCCCCTTCGTGCAAGTAACCACAATTCAAACATTTCCAAATAACCTTTCCTTCACGTTTGAAAACTTTTCCAGACTCAAGATTATCATATAATTTCCTATATCTTTCTTCGTGGGCCTGCTCAACAGTTGATATCATTTTAAAAGCTGTAGCGATTTCATCAAAACCTTCTTCCTCGGCAACTTTAGCGAATTCAGGATATAGTTTTGTCCATTCCTCATTTTCACCTTCTGCCGCTGCTTTTAAATTTTCTAAAGCATTCCCAATTTTTCCAGCAGGATAAGTGGCCATAATCTCAACAGGTCTTCCCTCTAAAAATTTGAAAAATATCTTGGCATGTTCTTTTTCATTTGATGCTGTTTCTGCAAAAATAGCTGAAATTTGTTCAAGTCCTTCTTTTTTAGCTTGTTTAGAAAAAAAATCATATCTCATTCTAGCTTGAGATTCTCCAGCAAAAGATTTTAATAGATTTTTTTCAGTTTGTGTTCCTTCTAATGTTTTCATATCATTATTATTTAAATTTATTATAAATTAATTTCGACTTCTATCTATCATTCTAATACAATCCAATATATAAAACAATCAGAAATTATTTCTAAAATTTCTGATTGTTTCGGTGCGTGTCAATATTTTACGAAATATAAGCAGAAGAAAAATTTGGGTGAAGGGCGACCTGCCTGCCGGCAGGCAGGGCCGAGGGCTGAACCGTATATCCCTTGTTATATGACCCGAACGAAACGAAGTGTAGTGAGAGTACAACGTCCCCGAGCGACTGAAAGGAGCGAAGGCGTGGGGGGGGGGAGAACAAACTTCATTATTATAAGGTTTTTGCAATCTTTTTGTATTTTTTAACCAATTCTTCATAGAGGGCTTCATCTTGTAGTATATTTTTAGAATTATCAATAAAATATTTCAGTTTCTCAAGCAGCCATTTTGCTAGTCCATTGGTTGAAGCAAGATGATAATAATCGGCGTTATCAAAAAAATCAGCAGCTTTGACGATTAAGGAGTCTTTTCCAGCTGTACGACAACGCTCAAAATTTTCTTTGTACCTCTCGGTTTTGTCAATAATAGATTCGTCAAAGCTGTTTGCTTCAACTAATTTTGCAATTTTTTGACCAAACTTTGTTTCAACTTCTTCAATTTTTACATCAGTATCTTCAATAACATCATGCAAAATGGCTGCGATTACAATATCTTTATCGTAACTAAGATTGTAAAGATGAAGCCCGACTCTAATACTATGCAAAATTACGGGTTTTGGATTCTTTCCAGATTTATGGATTGCAAAAACCAAAAATTTAATCGCTTCTTCAGTTTTTTTATCAATCTCAGGACTTCTCATATTTAATAGTAGAATTGTTGAACATTATAAAAGTTTGCCCGTAGCCCAATTTCATATAACGTTAGGGATATACGAAGTTTTGAAAACTTCATCTTTATTATATCAAAATATTAGAAGTTTCCCAAATTTGGGTGAAGTGGGTGAAGGGCGACCTGCCTGCCAGCAGGCAGAGCCGAGGGCTGAACCGTATATCCCTTGCGTATAACGCAGGCAAACAACCGTCCTTAAACATTCAATTGTTCATCTAAAGGAGGATTTGAAAAATACGCCCTTACATCAAAATCAGAATCCATAAGTTCAATCATGTAAAAATCTGGTTTTTGCATTTTTTTGAAACCCTGTTTTGATAAGTATTTTTTCTCAAATTCAGGAAAATTGGAAATTGTAAAATCTGCATCGCCAAGTTCAGGTCTGGTAGAATCGGGAATACGAATTTTTAATAATTTTAAAACTCCGGAAATAGTTTTTAATGGTTCAATATGAAAGAGCAGACCTGTTGATGTTTCTTTGATAACTTTTCCAATTTTCCGAGTAACTTTAAGCAATTCATCATATTCTTCTTTGCTTTGAGAAAAAATGCAAGCGTAATTTACGGGCGTATTTTTATCATCAATATGCTTATTCTTGAGAACAGTAGCTTTCTCAACAATGCTTTTTACTTTGTTTTTCAAATCCTCCGTATTCATAATGTTACTAAATTACAATTGATTTAAATAAGTTGCTAAAGGTTGTTTGCCGAGTAATATGTCGTATAACGTTAGGGATATACGAAGTTTTGAAAACTTCATCTTTATTATATCAAATATTAGAAGTTTCCCAAATTTGGGTGAAGGGCGACCTGCCTGCCGGCAGGCAGGGCCGAGGGCTGAACCG
>CAYNYY010000011.1:0-17778 GCA_964401625.1 uncultured Candidatus Saccharibacteria bacterium | reverse complement strand
CAAAAACCAGATTAAATTAAACATTATATGAAATATTTTAGTGAAGCAAGTAAAACTGTATTTAGGTTACCAGCTTATCGCAGAGGTGCTGTATTAACCTTTATTATATTTTTTACATTATACTTATTTATCCTTCCTTCAACTTATACAGGTGGAAGAATTGGTATAATATCACTCCAATTTATAACACCAATGTTAACGTTGTTTGCTTTTCTCTTTGCATTTTTTCTTTCATTTATTTTCCCTTTCTCTGTATATGCATTTAGAAATAAGATTAGTATCAAGAATTCGTCAACAGCCGGTAGTATATTAAGTACTATTATTCCGCCACTTCTTTGTTGTTCTCCGTTATTACCGACTCTTGCTGCATTGGTGGCTGGTTTCTTTCCATTTATATTTGGTGTAAGTGGATTCATCCAAGGATTTATAGCTACTTATGAAATACAGATATTCACTATTGCAGTGTTCGTTCTTATTTATTCTGTGTGGCAAAATTCAAAACAAGTGATATATGCCAAAGATGGAACTTGTAAAATATGAGATAATTGGGGTCAGATAATTGATAATTGGGGTCATAATTGGGGTCAGCCACTATTTATGATAGATAATTGGGGTCAATAATTGGGGTCAGCCACTATTTATGATAGAATATATTTATGTCAAGGGTAAAGAGAACTAATGTTGGAGGATATGTCTATCATGTATTAAATAGAGCAAATGCTCGTGTTCAGATTTTTGATAATGATGAAGATTATCAATTTTTTGAAAATATTTTAGAAGAAGCTGTTAAAAAATTTAATGTAAAGATTTTATCTTATTGTATTATGCCTAATCATTGGCACTTAATCTTATATCCAAAAAACGAAGGAGATCTCTCTATTTTTATGGGATGGGTTACTAATACTCACACAAGAAGATGGCATACTCAAAAAAGAACTGTAGGGCAAGGACATCTTTATCAAGGAAGATATAAGTCATTTCTTTGTCAGAACGATAATCATTTTCTTACTTTAGTTAAATATGTTGAACAGAATGCATTAAAAGCTAAATTAGTAAAAAGAGCAGAAGATTGGAGATGGTCTAGTATTTGGAGAATTGTAAATGGAACAAAGAAACAGAGAAAACTTTTATCTCCTTGGCTTATACCTAACCCAAAAAATTATTTATCCTGGATTAATGAAATTTTAAATAAAGAAAAAGAAGAAATAATAGAAAAATCTATTATTAAAAGTAATCCATATGGGCTAGATTTATGGGTTAAAAAAATAGTTAAGAAGTTTAATTTAGAACAAACATTAAGAAAGGTTGGGAGACCAAAGAATGGTGGCTGACCCCAATTACAAAGAATGGTGGCTGACCCCAATTACCAAAGAATGGTGGCTGACCCCAATTACTCAAAGAATGGTGGCTGACCCCAATTACTCAATTACTGACCAAAAAATAAATTAGTAAAAATTCCAATTGGTTGACAATTGGTTGACAATTGAAAAGCATAAGTTTACAATATGATTATGCTAACGAAAGAAAAGATATTGCAAAAAGTAAGGAAAAAAGGAATTATAAGATCAAATGATTTTATAAGCAACTTTGGTGTTTCTAGACAATATGTTTCTAAATTTTTATCTAATTTAGTGAACAGTAATCTATTAATTAAGATTGGTTCAACTCGCTCTACGTTTTATACTACAGAAGAGTTTTTACAAAAAAATCCTCAGTTGACACCTAATTCTTATTCTAAAACATTAAATAATAAAAATTTGGAGGAACACAAAATATTTAGTGATATTTCAAAATCGTTTTTACCTATGTTTGTAATATCAGAAAATATAAAAAGTATTTTTGAATATGCCTTTTCGGAAATGTTAAATAATGCCATTGAACACTCACAATCAAAAAAAATAAAAGTATACATAAATTTAAATAAGAATATCTTAACTTTTATTATAGACGATTTTGGTATAGGCGTTTTCAGAAATATTATGATAAAAAGGAATCTTAATTCTGAAATTGAAGCCATCCAAGACTTACTAAAAGGTAAAATAACTACAGTTCCAAAACTTCACTCCGGAGAAGGTATTTTCTTTACATCTAAAATTGGAGATGAATTTATTTTAGATAGCTATGGGTATCAATTAATAAGAGATAATATTATAAAAGATGTATTTATAAAAAAAGTAAAAGGTCAAAAACAGGGAACTAAAGTTACTTTTAGAATAAATATTAATAATAAGTATCATTTGAATGATGTATTTAAACGATACACCAACGTTGGAGAAGAAAGTGATTATGGGTTTGACAAGACTGAAATTAGAGTGAAACTTTATATGTTGGGAGGTATTCATATATCAAGATCTCAAGCTCGTCGTGTCTTATCCGGGTTAGAGAAATTTAAAGTTATCATAATGGATTATAATAAAGTACCGACAGTTGGACAAGCTTTTGCTGATGAAATTTATCGTGTGTTTAAGAATAGAAAACCAGAAATTGAAATTCAAAATGTTAATATGAACGAAGCTGTCAAATTTATGATTGAAAGGTCTATAAATGAAGCTAAGAAACAAATAAATAGATAAAGCACAAAAAAAACATAAACTGGAATAATGAAAAATTGATAATTAAATTTTCTCATGTTACCATACTAAAAGTATGTTAGATATTTCAAATTTTAAAATCTTTTTATCAACCCAAATATTACCTTGGTTTTTTTCAAATGGACTCAAAATTTTACTTATTATTATTGGGGTTTTTATTTTGAATAAAATATTGCGATCATTAATAGAAAAATTAGTAAAAAAATTAATTGTTCCTAGTAGATATCATTCTAAAGAAGCAGAAGAAAAAAGGGAAGATACTCTTATAGAAATTTTTAATAGTGCAATTAAAATTGTTATTATTATAATAGCGGGAATAATGATTTTGCAAAGTTTAGATATTCCAGTTGGACCTATTTTGGCAACAGCTGGGGTTGCTGGGTTAGCCTTAGGTTTTGGGGGTCAATATCTGATTCGTGATATTATTACTGGTCTTTTCATAATTATGGAGAATCAATATAGAGTTGGTGATATTATATGTTCTGGTGATGATTGTGGAGTTGTGGAAGATATAAGTTTAAGAATGACAACTTTAAGAGATTTAGATGGAAATGTTCATCATATACCTCATGGCGAGATAAAAACTATTACTAATTTATCAAAAAGTTATTCTAGAGTTAATCTTAATGTCGGTGTTAGTTATGATTCTGATTTAGAAAAAGTAATAAAAGTTGTCAATAAAGTTGGATTAGATTTATCTAAAAATCCAGACTGGAAAGATTCTATAATTAAAGCGCCACAATTTTTGAGAGTTAATAATTTTGGTGATTCATCTATTGATATTAAAATTCTTGGAGATACTCAACCTGGTAAACAGTGGGCAGTAACAGGAGAGCTTCGTTTAAGAATTAAAATAGCTTTTGATAAAGAAGGAATTGAAATTCCTTTTCCTCAGCGAGTTATTTATCACAAAGAAAGATAATTCAATTATGCATTTTTCAATAATAGCTTTTTGGTATTTCGTGAATCCATTATTTTGTAAGCGAACAATTTTATACGATCGTTGATGAGGAACCAGAAGATTGCATATACCCATACGAAGATGGCCCAACCCCAACCGAGAGGAGTCATAAACAAGCCATATACTGCAGCTAACGTTGCAATGGTTTGTGCTCCAAAAACAGTGACTAATAAAATTCGCGAAGGACGAATGGACCAAAATTCTTTATCCGTACGAGTAAGGAATATTGTTAACTGTCCAGCTACTGATAGTTTTAGATACATCAATGTTCGTATTTGTGTTTGGCTTAAATTAAATACACGTTCGCCAAGATAGAATAATCCGAAAGCTGCTATGACTCCAGCGATACCGAGAATCGTTGAAATTGTAAGTACGCGATGCATTCTCCAGGCCTTCGGTTTATTATTAGAAAAAACATTATCATAAGCAATTGATAAAATGGCTCCATCATTTAGCAAGGCCAGCATAACAATCATTACCGCAGTCACTGGATAAAAATTAAATATCAGAATGGAAAGTGTCATAAAGAATAATACACGTAATGTTTCAGCAATACGATACATTGCATAACTATTCATTCTCTGAAAGATTTTTCTACTTTGTTTAATAGCATCAATAATTGTTGACAAACCAGAAGCTAAGAAAACGATAGAAGCTGCTGCTCGAGCAGCATCTGTTGCTCCTGAAACTGCGATACCGCAATCTGCTTTCTTTAAAGCCGGAGCATCATTGGCTCCATCACCAGTCATCCCAACAATATTTCCATGTTTCTGTAAAGCATCTATAATTTGGAATTTATGCTCTGGAAATACTTCTGCAAAACCATCAGCTTTTTCAATAGACTTAGTTACGGCAGATGTATCATGTTGTTTTTCACTATCTAATTCATTAGCAGTAATAATGTTTGTACCCATTCCGAGTTGTTTGGCTGTTTCAATAGCAATAGCTATATGATCTCCTGTAAGCATTTTAACTTTTACATTCATCTGACGAGCACTAGCAATTGTTGCTTTTGCCTGTTCTCGTGGCGGGTCAAATAAAGGTAAAATCCCAATAATTTGCCACACTCCTTTTTTATCTGCTTTAGCCACACCTAACGACCGAAAACCACGAGCAGCAAATTTATCAACAGTTTTCTCAACAAGATCTTTTATTTCTTTATTACTAGCTGACATTTCTAAAATCACTTGTGGCGCACCTAAGGCAGTATAAAATTGTTTTCCATCTGCGGTTTTTATAGTTGCTTCAGTATGTTTAAGTATTGCATCAAATGGTAAGAAATGTACTAATTCATAATTCTTAAAAATGTCAGGATTTTTAACACCCCCGATTACTGCTTTAGCTATTGGATCATTATCATCTTTTCGAGAAGCAAGTGCTCCGTAAAGAATAACTTGATCAGCAGGGGTATTATTAATACAAAATGGATCTCCTAATTTTAGTTTATTTTGAGTTAATGTACCTGTTTTATCTGTGCATAATATATTCACTCCAGCTAGTTCTTCAATAGCTGATAAACGAGTGACGATAGCTTTTTCTTTAGCTAGAAGTTGTGCTCCAACTGCCATTGTTACAGATAATACAGTTGGCATTGCTACAGGAATTGCAGCTACAAGAAGCACTAAAGCAAATTCAAGTGTTGTTAAAATAGGGTCACCACGGAAAATTGCAACGACCACAATTATTGCAACTAAAACTGTTGCTAAAATAATTAGGTAATTTCCAATTTTTAGTACTGCACGTTGGAAATGGCTGACAGTATGTGCTTTCTCAACTAGTTCTGCTGTTTTACCGAAATAAGTATTCATACCTGTTCCATAGACCATTGCATTAATTTCGCCTCGGCGAATAATTGAACCGGAAAATACTGCTTCGCCAGCTTTTTTTGTAGCCGGCAATGATTCTCCTGTGAGTGTTGATTGATCTACTTCTATTGGATCACCAGAAAGCAAGCGAACATCTGCTGGAACGATATCGCCAAGTCGTAAGTTAATAATGTCACCAGGTACTACTGTTCTAACCGCTGGGTTCACCCATTTCCCATCACGTTTTACTCTAACTGTGATTGCTAATTTAGCTCTCAAAGCGTCAATTGCATTACTTGCTTGGTGCTCTTCCCAAAATCCAACAAGAGCATTTGAAAATAAAAGAAAAATGATAATAAAAAAATCAATCCAATGGTGAACAACTGCTGACAATATAACTGCTGCCTCAATCATCCAAGGAATAGGTCCCCAGAAATAAGACAGGAATTTTAATAATGGGTTATCTTTTTTCTCTTCAAGTTCATTAGGTCCATATTCAATTAGTCTTTTTTCGGCTTCTGATTGAGTAAGTCCATCCGACGATGACTTCAATTTTTTCTCAACCTCTTGCATCTTTAAATCTTTTAAATTTTTTTCTAACTTAATTGTTTTTATCTTTTTCATGACTATAAGTATACCAAAGACTCCATTATCAAGCGAATGGATTTAAGAGATTATATATGAATATTTTAGTTAAAAAATTAGAACATATATATTTTTCGTGTATAATATAAATTATGAAAGGAAAGACAATGATACAAACACCCTGGTTCTTTTCTGACGAAGAAGTTTTAAATAAATTAGATACTTCAGTGTCTGGATTAAACGAAGAAGAGGCTAAAAAAAGATTAGTTTTATTTGGAGAAAATAATTTTGGTAAAAAAAAGATTCTGAGTATCAATAAATTAGCTATAAGGCAATTAACAAGCCCTCTCATTCTAATTTTGATAGGAGCTTCTTTTTTAACTGGCATATTACAAGAATGGGTTAATACATTTGTTATTTTAGCTGCTGTTTTAATAAATGTAGGACTTGGTCTATATCGTGAATATCAAGCTGAAAATACTCTTGAAAAATTAGAGACATATATAAAAGATCGTTCTCGGGTTATAAGAAATGGTCACGAAAAAGAGATTTGGTCTTCACTTTTAGTTCCTGGAGATATAATCAAATTATCATATGGTTCTAGAATTCCAGCAGATGCTCGGATTCTATCTTTAAATAATTTTAAAGTTGATGAATCTGTTCTAACGGGGGAATCGGTTCCTGAAACAAAAAAAATAGGTATTATTTCTGAAAATTCATTAATGGCTGATCGTACTAATATGGTTTATGCTGGAAGTTTAGTAATTGAAGGTTTTGCCACGGCAGTTATTGTTGGCACTGGGAACAATACAGAAATAGGAGAAATTGCTGATATTGTATCAGCTACTGATAGAGCAATTACGCCAATTCAAAAAGGTATCAATAAATTTTCTTGGTATATTCTCTTTTTAACCCTCCTCATTGTCATAGCTATTGTCATCTTAGGTGTTTTTAGAGGAGAACCGATTTTAGAAATGTTAATTTTAGCTGCTGCTGTAGCTGTTGGAGCAGTTCCTGAATCATTACCTATAGCTTTAACTGTTATTTTATCAGTTGGAGCAGAAAGGATAGCTTCTAAAAAAGGAATTATTCGAAAGTTAGCTGCCGCTGAGACTCTTGGATCTACAACCTTAATTTTAACAGATAAAACTGGGACTCTAACTAAAGCAGATATGCAACTTGTTGGAGTTCATACATTTGATATGTTAACTCTAAGGGATTATTCTGAAGAAAATATTACTCATCTTTCAGCTTCTCAAAAAGAGATACTTAAATTAGCCTTACATAATGTAAATGTCATCATTCAAAATCCAGAAGATAAAGAAAAAGATTGGAAGTTTGTTGGGCATCCCTTTGAAGTGAATATAGTTAGAGCTTCTGTTCTTCATAATATCTCTTTACAAAAAATAATAACAGGAGAGAATTCTTTATATATTCCATTCAATTCAACCAACAAATTCTCTGTTTCTGAAGAAGAAGAAGATCATAGTTATATTATAATGGGAGCTCCCGATATTTTGTTGAAGAAATCTAATGTTGATAAGGATACTTATTTAAAGATTTTTTCTTGGATAAAAGAAGCAAGTACAAATGGAAAAAGATTAATAGCTGTTGGTACTTTTAATTTAGATAAAAAGAAGAAATTAGAGGTGGATTCTATCGAAAATATTAATTTTACTGGTATACTTTCGTTTTTTGATCCTGTCCGAGAAGAAGTTCCACAAGCTATAAAAAATATAGAGATGCATAATGTTAGAGTAGTTATAATAACAGGTGATTTGAAGGGAACCGCCGTTTCAGTAGCTAAAAGTTTAGGTTGGAATGTTACAGACGATGAAATTTTAACCGGAGAAGATCTACACCTTATGACTGATCAACAATTAATAGAAGTTATTAAACGAATTAAAATATTTGCAAGAGTAACTCCAGAAGATAAACTTCGTATAGGAAATTTATATCGTGACTTAGGAGAGATAGTTGCAATGACTGGCGACGGGGTAAATGATTCCCCGGCTCTTAAATCTATGGATATTGGTATTTCACTCGGATCAGCTAGTGATGTAGCCCAAAGTGTTGCCGATTTGGTTTTACTTGATGATAATTTCCAAACTATCAGTATGGCTATTGACGAAGGAAGAAGGATTTTAGCTAATATAAGAAAAACTTTTATTTATTTAATTTCTAATTCGTTTGATGAAGTTTTTGTAATAGCAGGAAGTTTAATTATGAATATAGCCCTACCTCTTACAGCCCTCCAGATTATATGGGTGAATTTATTTACTGGAAGTCTTCCAGCTCTAGCTTTTGCTTATGATGAAAATTTAGATAAGGGTCTAAATAAAAAATTATCAAAAAAAGAACTATTAACTGGTGAAGTGAAAATTTTATCTTTCGGACTTGGTATAATAAGTTCTCTTTTAATTTTTCTTCTATATTATTTCTTATTAAAATTTGGCGTTAAACTAGAGATAGCTAGATCTGTTTTCTTTGTTTGTTTTTCAATTTATATTTTGGTTGTTTCCTTCTCATTTAGAAGTTTATATAAACCTATATTTTCCTATAATCCATTTTCAAATAAAAAATTGAATATTGCTATTTTGACGGCTTTTATTCTTCTGGTGCTAACAATGTATGTTCCATTCTTACGTAATCTTTTTGGTATAGCTCTGATGCCATTTTCTTGGTTATGGCTTGTTGTTCTTTGGGCAATTTTTAATGTTATCTTAGTAGAGGCAGCTAAATGGTTATTTAGATATAAATTAAAAATTTTTCACTAATAAAATAGGATTATTAATATATTTGAAGTATAATAGTATATTATCAGTAATATATAAATACTTTCATATGGCAAAAAGAGCATCTGCGCTTGTAGCGCATAAAAAATCAGTGCATTCTCATAAAACAAAAAAAAGACTCGCAATCAAGAAGACAATGCTTGAGAACAAGAAACTAAAGAAAAACAGGTAGTATTTTTTTATAATCAATTTTTTTGTTATACTCAATTTATGGAGAATTTTAAATTTACATTATTTTTAATTGTTGTGTTAGCGATATTAGTTTCCATTGGCTATTGGGGTTTTTCTACTATTGAATCTGGGAGCTCTCACGTTAATGGGCAAGAAATAATAAAACTTACTAAATTAAATAAGAATTTAACAAGTGAAATTTCAAATCTAACGAAACAAATTAATTTATTGCAAGCTCAAATTGAAGAAAAGAATCAGACTATTACGGAGCAACAATCAACTATAAAAAAAGAAACCATCCAGAAAACAACTACAACTTCATCAAAATATCGAAGTCTAATAAATGATTTACAGAAACTAATATCTAGTAATATTTTAATGAAAAAAGGATCTACTGGCACTAGAGTAGGAACAGTCCAGAAGTTTTTAAATATATATAACAAAACCTCACATAGAATAGATAACGATTATGGTAATGCTACAAAATCTTATGTTGAGCATTTTCAAAGAAATGAAAGGATAACAGCTGATGGGGAAGCTGGTCCAGGTACTTTCAGAAGAATGATTAGTTGGCTCAATAGGCAGTAATTTTAATTATTGTTATCTAGAAAGGGGAAGTTTAATATAAAAAGTTGAACCCTTATTCAATCCTTTCGATTTAATATAAATCTTTCCTCCATGTCTCTTAACAATTTTTTTAGTAAGATAAAGACATAACCCCATACCATCAGTATTCATTAAAACAGCCTTTTTATTTCTATAAAATTTTGAAAAAATCCTTAATTTATCAATAAAATCTAAACCTATACCACTATCCTTAATAAAAAGAGTAATATTTTTATTGTTTGAAGTATAACCAATTATAATTTTTCCATTATTGGGAGTATAAAAAATTGCATTTTCTATTAAACTATCTATTACAAATGAGATTTTTTTATAGTCAATTAAAAGTGCAGGAACATCTTGGAAATTTGCAATATTAAAAATCATGTCTTTTTTCTTAATTAAATCTTGATATTTTTCAATAGATTTTTTTATAATGTCTCCTATCGGAATCTTTTTGAAAGAATAAAGAGAAATATCATTTATTTTTTTAATGCCCGCCACTGTATCAACTATTCCTAGAATTCTTTCAGTGGCGTTCGTTATATTTTGAATATGAGTCATTCTTTCTTTTAATGATAATTCTTCTTCTAATTCTTTTGATAACCATAGTATTCTAGTTAATGGTGTTCTAAAGGTATGATTGACAATCAAAGAAAACTCATTTTCTAATTTATTTATTTTTATGAATAAATTTATATAACGGTATCCAATATAGGCTAACCCGATAAGGGATATTATAGGAACAATATATGAAATATAAATCATACTTTGATTGTATCTTTTTTTTAAACAAATGCCAATTATTAACTATCATAATAATCTGATATAATGAATGTGTATGTATGTAAAAGTTAAAGTTATAACTTCTGCAAAAATAGAAAAAATAGAGAAAAAGTCAGAAGATCAATATATTATTTCTGTTAAGGAGAAAGCTCAAAGAAATTTAGCTAACAATAGAGTTTGCGAGATAATAGCTTCTTTATTTAAAATTTCTCGTAAGTCTGTTTATATAATTAGTGGGCATCAAAAGCATAATAAAATTTTATTAATTAACGAATCTTGATTTTTTAGGTAAATATTATTAATAATTAAATAATTAATTTAGGCCAAAACATTTATTTAAATGTTCGCCTAAGAAAATATATGATAAACATAAGAGCAACCAATATTAAATTAACTAATGCAATAAATAGATATACTTATAATAAAATTTCTTCAATTGAGAAATTTACAAAAGATTCAGAAATTTCTGGCTATATTGAAGTAGGTAAAATAAATAATCACCATAAGAGAGGAGAAATTTTCAAGGCAGAAATTAATATATTTTTCAACGGGAATCATTTCTTTACGGTTTCTAAAAAAGAGGACCTTTATAAAGCAATTGATGAGGCTAAAGAAGATATTGTTCGTATGATAACTCAAAAAAAAGACCGAAAACAAACTCTTTTCAAAAGGGGAGCAATGAGTGTGAAAAAAATGCTTAAGGGAATATCTAAACGTAATATATTTACTTCTAGATATTAGTATTTCTTAAAAAATCTTTATAATTTATTTCTTTTTTACCTTCTGGAATAACTCTCTCAATATTAAATGAGTTATCTTTGTAATTAGCTTTTTTAATTTTTATGCGTATTTTCTTTTCATTCTTTTCTATTAAAAAATAAGTTTCAGGCCAGCCTGTAAAAGCTCTATATTTATTGTAATTTTCTCTGGCATTTTCGTTTAAATCTATCAATCCATCTTCCTTTTTAATTTTTTTACAATAAGTTGCTTCTCCTTCATCTTGATTTTTTACTTCTATTCCCTCATTAAAAATTTTAGGGAAAATATCAGAAAGTGTTGAAGCTCCTAATTTTATTAAAATATCTCTTAAGTTTTCTTTACTTTCTTCATCATCTATTTGAATTTCCTTTTTGATTACAATTGGGCCACTATCAAGTTTAAAAATCATTTGCTGGATGGTTATTCCTGTTATTTTGTCATCATTCAATAATGTGGATTCTAAAGGAGAAGCACCTCTATATTTTGGTAATAAAGAATAATGTATGTTTATAGTCCCTAAATTGGGCAGGTCTATAATTTCTTGTGGAAGAATTTTCCCGTAAGCAACAACAATAGATAGATTTATAAATTTCATAGAAAATTCAGTTTTTAATTTTTCTATAAAATTGCTATCAATTTTCTCAGGTTTTAGGCAGAGTATATTATTTTGTTTTGCCCAAATTGAAGTAGCACTCGGGGTTAAGTGTAGACCTCTGCCAACTGGTTTATCTGGAGAAGTGATAATAATTAATGGTAGATAACCATTGTTTTTTAATATCTCTAAAGTTTTAGAGGCTATTTCTGGCGTACCCCAGAATATAAAATTTTCATTTTTCTCTTTTATTTTCATAAATTATCTAATGGGCTTTTAATATTTTTAATAGCAGGATTCATTACATGAGTATATATCTGTGTCGTTCGTATGTTTGAGTGCCCTAGAAGTTCTTGTACATATCTTATATCTGTTCCATTTTCAAGTAAATGGGTCGCAAAACTATGTCTCAAAGAATGAAATGTCGCATCCTTTTTGATTCCAACTTTTTTTAGAGAATTTTCAAAAATTTTTTGTACTGCCCTTGTAGTTAATTTTCCTCCTCGTTCGCTTTCAAAAAGATATTCGTTTAAATTTTTATCAGCAATAAGCCAGCGCCATAGGTCAAAGAGATGATTAATTTATGTTTTGTATTTTTATTTGCATTAATAATACTTTTAATTTCTTCTCTTGATAAAACAATCGGTAGTTTTTTATTTCGTTTGGCAAATTTTAGATTTATCTTTTGAGGAATTTTCAATACTTCGCGATAGAAAAATTTTATTGCATTTAAGTAGAGATTAATTGTTTGAGGAGAATAATTTTTACTTTGTTTGTTTAGTAAAAACTGTTTTATCTTGTCTTCGTCTATTTTTCCTAAATTAAATTCTTTAAAATTAAAATATTCTCCCAAACAACCAAGATAAGCTTTTATAGTTTTTGGACTATAGTTTCTTAATCTTAATTCCCGTCTTATTTGTTTTAAATATTCTTGCATGATTTTATAAAAATTAGTAAACTTAAGTCAGTAAATAATTATTAGCAATTTCACCTATAATTATACATTAAGTTCATATAATATACAACAAAAGGTCGACATTATACATTTAATTCGCATAATAACCAGTTAGGCGACATATTTTTTGAGAAATTACTCAATAAATTTAAAAACTTTTATTTCTTTTTTCTATTATGAATAATCAATCAACAAAAATTATAATTCGCGCGCAAACAGCTGATGAAGAATTTGATTATCTGATGGGGGTTTTGGGTAAAATGGATTTTTACAATCAACATGGTTACAAAATTCCAATTCCAGACCATCCATTTTTTTTGAACATTTCAAATAATCTTGATTTACTAAAATCTACAGATCTTGAAAAAGCAAGAGATATATTTAATAAAGAAGTGTATAATTCGCAATTTTTTGAAAAAGGAGTGAAAACTGTAAAAAAAGATATTAAAATAGTTGAAAAAGCAATCAAAAAAATGCAAAAATGGAAGAATTGGAAATTCAAACTTTTTCCTAAATATGAAATCAAATTGACAGCATATGGTCCAGGCGGTTCATATGATTTTAATAGAGGGGCTGTCATAATGAAGACAAAAGAAAGTGGAGAATTTGGCAGAATCCCATATCATGTTATTATTCATGAAATCATACATATCGGCATAGAGGAATCTATTATAAAAAAGTTTGAATTAACGCATCTTGAAAAAGAGGGATTAGTAGATTCAATTTGCTCAAATTATTTTGATGATTTGATGATTGATTATATGGTGCAGAGTAGAGGAGAAAAAAAAGTTTTTAATCTTATATCTAAAGAAAATATCATGAAACTTCCAAAGATTATTAAGGAATACAAAAAGAAATAAAAGTTTAAGAGGTGTAATTTCTCAAAAAATACGCTAAAGGCACGTTGCACTCTCACTCCGCTATCGCTCCGTTCGGCTCGCCTAACACAGTATATGCGGTTCACTCGTTGCACTTCGCTTTCCCATATTTTACTTCACTAACGTTCCGCAAAACATCGCATATACTAAACGTTAGGCGATATATTTTTCAATAATTTTTTTCTCAATTAAGGAATTTTGTTGAAGAATTTTGAAAAGGAATGTAATCTTTAAGCACTAATCAAGAAAACTATGGAAATATTATTATTAGCTATCGGGGTATATTTAATTTATCAAATTTACATTAAATTTTACTTTAATAGTGAAAACTTTAAAAAAATAAAAGAAAGTATCAAAGATTACGCAGAAAACTGCAATGAACTCAATCATCATATTGAGGAATTAAAGAGTTCGTATGTAAATGTAAAATCTTATGATTATGGAGAAGGTAGCATGAAAGATGCGAGTAGCTATAATTTTAAAAGAAAAGAATGGGGAAAGATATCAAAAAATAATCAAGTGTATAATTGTTCTGCAAGCGTTTGTAAAAATGCAGCTGATCAGCCGTTTAAATATCTTTGTAAATATTTTGATATTAAAATCAATGAAGATACTCTATCAAACTTTGAAAATGTACTAAATGATTTTTCCGCCGCTGAACAGGGAAAAATATTATTACAAAAAGAAAGAGATTCGATTTTAGATAGTATCCGCAAAGATATTACCAAATTAATATATTTTTTTAGCAAAAAGAAATTGACTAAAAAATTAGGTTTTGAGGTTATTGATTTGAGTGATTTATATTTTCCCGTCTATATATTTCAGTATGTTTCAGCTGGTGGAAATAGCTCATTAAAGTGCGATGTAAAATTAAATGTAGAAAATTTAGATAAATTTGTTGTTTATTTGAATGAATTAGTAAAATTTAGAAAAAGTGTAGAGGGACAGAGGGCTCTGATGACATCAAAATTAAGAGAGGAAATTAAAGTTAGAGATAACTATACTTGTAAAAAGTGTAGCTTATCAACTGATGAGGAAAAAAATTTATTGCTAGAAATAGATCATATTATTCCCCTTTCTAAGGGCGGAATTACATCGGAAAAAAACCTGCAAACTTTGTGTTGGAGGTGTAACCGTTCCAAAGGTTCAAAGATTGAAGTTACATAAAAAATTCTTCAACAAAATAATAAGGAATGAAAAAATTATTGAAAAATACGCTTCGGGGTCGTTGCACTTGATTTTCTTCCGCTATCGCTACAGAAAATTACCCTCGCACAACACAGTATATGCGGTTCGCTCGTTGCACTTCGCTCTTCCCATATTTTGCTCCACTGCGTTCCGCAAAACATCGCATACACTGGAACGTTATATGAAATTGCTTCGGGGTCGCCTTAAAGAAACATTTATAATATTCTCTAAATAATCAATGTTTATGACAAATAAAAATAATGTAGTCGCAAAAACAATCAAGACTTATGAAGAGCTTGCAGAGGATTATTACAAGACTCATTTTTACATGTTCCAAAAGAAGATGCGAAAAATACTTTGCTTGGGTTCGGAAAAATACTCAAACCTGCTGGACTCATCTATCTCTCTGTTAAACAGGGAAGTGAAGAAAAAATTGTCGAGAAAGATGAATATAAATGGAGAACAAAATTTTTTGCCTTCTATAATGAAGATGAATTCAAAAATCTGATTGAGTCTTGTAATTTTAAAATTCTAAAAGTCTTGATTGAGAAGAAAAAAAATAATACTTGGATAAATGTTTTTGCGACTAAAGAATAGACGGGCGACCCCTACGCAACTTGCTCACTATCGTTCGCACCACGCTGCACTCTCCCTCCGCTATCGCTCCGTTCGGCTCGCCTAACACAGTATATGCGGTTCGCTCGTTGCACTTTTTTCACCCAAATTTTTATTTTTCCTCTCTTTGTGATAAAATTATTGTAAGGAAAAAGAAAAACATCGTATATGCCGAAACATTATATGACATTTCGCTCACTGCCAAAAACGAAAAGGTTATAAATTTTATTTTTTATAGATACATATATGACAACAAAAAGACATCAAAATATTCCAGCTTCTTATCTGACATTATTCAAAGATAACAAAATATTGCTTTTAAGACGTTTCAATACTGGATACGAAGACAGTAATTATTCAATGGTTGCAGGTCATGTTGATCCAGCAGAAACTTTTACCCAGTGTATTATTAGAGAAGCTGAAGAAGAAGCAGGAATATTATTGAAACCAGAAGACTTGAAAGTTGTTCATGTAATGCACAGAAATTCTGGTACTGCTGAGAACAATGAAAGAGTTGATGTCTTTTTTATTGCTGAAAAATGGGATGGTGAGATTACAAACAAAGAGCCTCATAAATGTGATGATTTATCTTGGTTTGATTTAGATGAAATTCCTGATAATGTAATCCCATATATTAAGCAAGCGATTGAAGGAATAAAAAATAAAATTTATTATAGTGAATATGGATGGCAGTGAACAAAACGCTAAAGCCACGCTGCGCTCTCACTCCGTAAACTCCGCTCGGGACACATAACAAGGGATATACGGTTCAGCCCTCGGCTCTGCCTGCCGGCAGGCAGATCGCCCTTCACCCACTTCACCCAAATTTGGGAAACTTCTAATATTTTGATATAATAAAGATGAAGTTTTCAAAACTTCGTATATCCCTAACGTTATATGTAATTGAAAAAACAATGTAACGGAAAAAGGCAACTAAAAACATTTATATATTAATCTTATTTCTTGTATTATATGAAGATTCTAATCACTGGAGCAAGTAGTTATGTTGGAGCAAAAATCTATGCAGATTTAAAAGATAAATTTGAAACTACAGGAACTTACTTTTTAAACAAATTATTTGAAGAATTAAAAAAACTAGATATTACCAATCAAGAAGAAGTAACTAATTTAATTTCAAACATTAAGCCTGAATATATAATTCATGTCGCAGCTAATGCAAGTGGAGGTTGGTGCGATAAAAATCCTGATTTGGCAAAATCAATTAATGAAGACGGTACCAAATATATTGTAGAAGCTGCAAATAAAGTAAATTCTAAAGTAATTTACATTTCATCTTTTGCCGCAATAAATCCCACAATATTTTATGGTGAAACCAAATTACACGGAGAAGATTTTGTTAAAAAAACTAAATCAGGATTTAATATTTTAAGACCATCATTAATTGTCGGATATAGTCCAAATACAACTAACGATAGACCTTTTAATAGACTATTAAAAAATCTTAATGAACATACTCCTGCAATTTATGATTTATCTTGGAAATTCCAACCAACATATTTGCGACACATTTCAGAAATAATTCAGAAATTAATTAAACTTAATATTGGTAATAAAATCATTCCTATTGCAGTTCCAGAAGTAAAATCAAGATTTGATTTGGCCAAAGATATACTTACTCCATTTAATATTGAAGTTCAATCTGAAGATAAACAAGATAAATCTCCCGTGTTTACTGAGAATCTTAGTATATTAAAAGAATTAAATCTTCCTGAATATACTTATTCTAAAATGATTGATAATATAATACAAGAACTAAAAGATAATTTTTAGTTGCCTTTTTCTAAATTATAGTCTTGCTTTGCAAGATATATATATATTTTTACGTTGTTTTTTTAACTCTGCGGGTTTCGGCTTCGCCGATCGTTGCACTAACCCTTGGTCACTTCGTGACGAACTTAACAAGGATTATGAGGTTACAGAAACTTGCAGTTTCTTCCACCCAAATTTTTCTTTTTCCTCTCTTTGTGATAAAATTATTGTAAGGAAAAAGAAAAATTTCGTATATCTCTAACGTTATATGAAATTGCAAACCAGTCAAAAGAATTATAAATCCGCCTCTTAACTAATTATTATTATGAAATACAATAAACTTGTCAGAGACAAAATCCCTGAGATAATTAAAAGTAAGGGTGCAGTTCCAATTACACATATTGCATCTGATGAAGAATATCAGCAAAAATTGAAAGCTAAACTTCAAGAAGAAGTTGATGAGTTTTTAGAAGATTCAAACGAGGAAGAACTTGCTGATATTCTTGAAGTGATTTATGCATTATGTGATTTGTATAAAATTGATAAAGAAAAATTGGAACAGCTCCGAATTGATAAAGCTGACAAAAGAGGCGGATTTAAAGATAAAATAATTCTTGATGAAACTAAAGAGTAGGCTGGTTTGCAACTCAAGGGGACGCTGCGCTTTCGCTTCACTGCGTTACGCTCACCCTCATATAACAAGGGATATACGGTTCAGCCCTCG
>CAYNYY010000010.1:0-18327 GCA_964401625.1 uncultured Candidatus Saccharibacteria bacterium | reverse complement strand
AAAAATCTTTGTTTGATTATTGTAGTATTTCTGATTTGCAACTATGAAGATTTTCGTCTAATATAGGGTTATGACTATAATTATAAAGACCCCGGAAGAAATAGAAATTTTAAGAGAAGGTGGAAAACGATTAGCACAAGTTTTAATAGAAGTTGCTAAACAAGTTAAACCAGGAGTTTCAACTCAAGAACTAGATGATTATGCTTACAATCTTATTATAAAAGGTGGAGATAAACCAGCTTTCTTAAATTATAAAACGGAAGGAATAAAAGATAGATATCCAGCTTCACTTTGTACCTCAGTTAATAATGAAATAGTTCATTGTATTCCAAACAAAAATAAAATCCTCAAAGAAGGAGATATTATTTCTCTCGATTTAGGAA
The DNA here is from genome assembly GCA_964401625.1 of uncultured Candidatus Saccharibacteria bacterium. Classification (GTDB taxonomy): domain Bacteria; phylum Patescibacteriota; class Minisyncoccia; order Phycocordibacterales; family UBA9973; genus UBA8515. Next base: position 17,944 of record CAYNYY010000010.1, on the reverse strand, counting down.
TTAATCATAGAGGATTATTTACCGATCATGCTGTAACGGTACCTGTTGGTAAAATATCAAAAAAAGACCAAGAGTTATTAGATGATACTAAAAAAGCTCTTGGAATTGGCATTTGGGCTGCTCGAGGCGGAGCAACAGTTGGAGATATCGGTTATGCCATAGAATCTTTTGTCCATAATCGTTATGGTATTGTTCGTGAATTGGCTGGACATGGTGTTGGAAAAGAAGTTCACGAAGATCCTTATATTCCTAATTATGGAAAACCTAATAAAGGGCAGAAGCTTATTCCAGGGATGGTTATAGCTATTGAACCAATGCTTAATCTTGGTAAAGATGATATTGTAAGTTTAGGAGATTATACAATTAAAACAGCTGATGGTTCTCACTCTGCTCATTTTGAACACACTCTTCTTATTACAGAAGGAGATGCGGAAGTTTTAACGAAAATATAATTTAAAAATAAAATTCATTTATTATAAAGAATCCCTTTAAATTTCGGTTGTGTTATAATAGTGGTAATGAATAATCTCAATTTAGAAAATTCACCTAAGTTTGAATCTCCTCAAGAGGAGTTAGCGTTTTTGCGTAAACACTTAGCTGAAAGAGAACAAGCTCTAGTTGAAAAAGGAGAAATAGCTAATAAGGAAAAACTTTCACATGAAATAATAAAAGAATATAAACAGTATGAACCCAAAGAGGTTATGCACAAAAATGCAGTCCTCAAAGATGATGATATAGAGAAATTAGTTCTACGCTTGCACCCAGAACCACACGATAATAAAATGGAAGAATTATTAGGAGTCCTTCTGAATAAGGGGATTTCAAATGTATTATCGGTTGTTTCTAAAATGAAAAATCCTCATATTGATGACGACTTTCATCGTTTTCTCGTTCAGTATTTATATACTACTCACAAGATTCCAGGATTAAAAAGAGATACCCCTCTTTTTAAATCACTTGATATGGAACTTTTTGAAATAACTTTGCCCGATATTGCGAATGATGACAAAACTAAAAAAAGTTTAAAAGAATTATTGGGAGCTATGGAACAATTTTATGCAGGGATGCATTCTGTTGGAGAGGGGAGAGAAAATTTTGATCGTAGTCATTTTACTTTAGAGATTGCTCTCTCAGAAAAAAGCGACCATTTTATTTTTTATGCTGCTATTCCAACTCATAAAGCTGATTTATTTGAAAAACAACTAACAGGAATACATTTGGACGCCAAAATTATTGAAGTCCCAGATGACTATAATATCTTTTCTGAAGATAGTTTTGTCAAAGCTTCTTTTGCTGAATTATCTAATTATGATGTTTACCCAATTAAAACTTATGACTTATTTGATCATGATCCCATCAATATAATTTTAAATGTCTTTAGTAAATTGAAAAAAAGTGGAGAAGGTATAGCTATTCAATTTGTAATTTGTCCAGAAGATGATGAGATTATAAAGAAATTTCATCTGACTCTTTCAGACCTTAAAGAAGGAATGTCTATATCGACAGCCGGAAATATGACTAAACAATTTACAAAAGAACTTGGTTCAATTGCTAAAAGTTTTATTTTTGGTAATTCAGATACAAAAAAAGAGAAAGAAATAGACGACAATGCAGTTGAAAATATAACCGAAAAAATGAAAAGCACTATCATGGCTACAAATATTCGTATTGTCACTTCAGCTGAAACAGAAATAAGGGCTGATCAAATACTTTCCGAAGTTGAGTCATCTTTTAATCAATTTACAGAATCAAATCGTAATAGTTTTGATTTTAATCGCCCCAAAGGTACAGACTTATCCAATTTGATTCATGATTTTTCATATAGAACATTTTCAAATAAATATTCTATGCCACTTAATCTGAAAGAACTAGCTACGGTTTTTCATTTCCCTTATGGAATAGTTTCTTCTCAACTCAAACAAAGCAAAGCGGGAATTGCTCCAGCTCCAATGGAAATGGGAGACGAAGGAATTGTTTTAGGTATAAATAAATATCGTGGTAAAAAAACTTTAATAAAAATGGCTCGGGAAGATAGAGTTCGTCATATGTATGTTATTGGTCAGACAGGAACGGGTAAAACTAATATTTTGCTTAATATGGTAACCCAAGATATAGCTAATGGTGATGGAGTTTGTTACATTGATCCTCATGGGACAGACATTCAGACAATTTTAGCACGTATTCCTAAAGAAAGAATTGACGATGTAATTTATTTTGATCCTGCTTATACCGCTCGTCCAATGGGTCTTAATATGCTTGAATATGACCCCAGATATCCTGAACAAAAAACATTTGTTATTAATGAGTTAATGAATATTTTTAATAAATTATTTAGTAAAGAATCTATGGGTCCAATGTTTGAACAATATTTTAAGAATAGTGCATTTTTAGCTATGGACAACCCTAATTCAAAAGCTACTCTTTTAGAAATTACTAGAATTTTAAGTAATAAAGAGTTTAGAGATTCACTTTTGTTAAAATGTACAAATCCTATTGTCAAAGAATTTTGGATAAATGCCGAACAGACTACAGGAGATCAATCTATTGCCAACTTTGTTCCATATATTACCTCTAAGTTTGATAATTTTATTTCTAATGACATAATGCGCCCAGTTGTTCTCCAAGAAAAATCAGCTTTTAATTTCCGTGAAATAATGGATAATAAAAAAATTCTTTTAGTTAATCTTTCAAAAGGACGCCTAGGAGAAATCAATGCTAATTTAATTGGCTTATTGATTGTTGGGAAAATTCAAATGGCGGCACTTTCTCGTGTTGATATGTATGGACAAAAAATGAACGACTTCTACCTCTATATAGATGAATTTCAAAATATAACGACAGATTCTATTGCTTCAATCCTTTCTGAAGCTCGTAAATATAGGTTATCTCTAACTATTGCTCATCAATATATATCTCAACTAGAAGAAGGAATTAAAAATGCTGTTTTCGGAAATGTCGGATCCCTAGCTATTTTTAGAGTCAGTTCGGAAGATGCTCAATTTTTAGAGAATAAACTTAAACCAATTTTTACTGCTTCAGATATTATAAAATTAGATAATTTTAATGCTTATATGAGTCTTTTAATAAATGGTCAGCCAACTAAACCATTTAATATGGAAACCATTCCGCCAGTAGAAGTTGATCTTGAAGTAGTTGCAAAAATTAAAGAAATATCATATTTAAAATATGGTCGTCCTCGCGAAGAAGTAGAGAATGAAATAATGGCAAAATACAGAAATAAAAATGTTTAAAAATGCTTAAATATTTTGAATTTATCTCAAAATCTGGTAATGTAATACTATTATAATTTTATTTTTTATTTAAATATGAAACATCCAAAAGAAGAGAAAACTTATGTTATGATAAAACCTGACGGTATCAGGAAAGGACTTACTGGAGAAATTATTCGCCGTTTTGAACAACGAGATTTGAAAATAGTAGCATTAGAAATGTTTCAGCCATCTTATGACCTCATAGATAATCACTATCCTAAAAGTGAGGAATGGATTACTCGCCTTGGAGATAAAACATTAACTACTTATAAAAAATATGGGTATGATGCAATGGTTGATTTTAATACTACGGATCCAGCTAAGATTGGCCCAGAAATTAGAAAATGGCTTATTAACTATATGATTAGTGCTCCGCTTGTGAAAATGGTTATTCAAGGAGTTCATGCTATTGATGTAGTTCGTAAGATAGCTGGAGATACGATGCCATACAAAGCAGATATGGGAACAATTCGTGGAGATTTTTCCATTGATAGTCCTGCTCTTGCTAACAAAGAAAGGCGAGCAGTTATGAATATTGTACATTGTTCAGAAACTCCAGAAGAAGCAGAACACGAAATAAATTATTGGTTTGGGACATCTACGATCTATAACTATAAAAGGTTTGGAGTTGATGAATAAATAATGATCAATTAAGGTTTAAATTTGAAATAATGTCAAAAATGTGCTTAATTAAAGAAATACTTGCATCCTCTTTTTAGTAGGGTATACTAAAGATAGGGTTATTGGAATTTATTACCTAGAACATTTTTTTAAGGGAAAATAAGTTTTAGTACAGTAATGTATACAATTAAAGTTAACAGATCTGTATTATCCTTTTATCCCACCTAGCGTTATGCTACGGTAATACCTCTCCGATAGTCCTAATAAAAAATTCTTCTATTTAGTAGAAGGATTTTTTATTTTTAAGTTTATATTTTTCGCATTATTTAATATATAGGGTATAATAAAGCTCATATGATAAGTAATAAAAATTTAAAGATTACATTCTGTTCTGGAGCAGGAACGGTGACAGGGGCTAATTTTCTATTAGAAGGAGAAAATAAAAAATTCTTAATTGATTGTGGCCTAATTCAAGGTGAAAAGTTTGTTGATGATATGAACTGGGAAAAATTTTCATATGATGCGTCTGAAATAGATATACTTTTTATCACCCATGGGCACATTGATCATATTGGACGAATTCCAAAACTAATAAGCGAAGGATTCAAAGGAAGAATAATTTCAACCTTTCCAACTAAAGAAATTACAGAAGTAATGTTAGCTGATACAGCTCATATATTATCTCGGGATAAAGAACACAATCTTGATAAAATCTATACATCTAAAAACATTGAAACAATTATGAGCTCGTGGGAAACTTTAGAATATGGACAGCAAATTACAGTTGACGATGTATTCCAATTTTCATTTAAAGATGCAGGTCATGTTTTAGGATCAGGTATGTTGGAAATATCTTATCATGGTAAAAAAATTGTTTTTACAGGTGATTTAGGCAATTCTCCTTCTCCTCTCTTGCCCGATACAGCAAAAATTACTGATGCAGATTATTTAATTATGGAGTCAGTTTATGGAGATAGAAATCATGAAAATAGAGATGAAAGAAAAAAGAAATTAGAAAAAGTTATAGAGAATAATTATAAAAGAAATGGAACTTTAATGATTCCCACCTTTTCTCTAGAAAGGACACAGGAATTACTTTATGAAATTGATTCATTGGTTGAGAATAAGAAACTTCCACGAATGCCAATTTTTCTTGACTCACCCTTAGCAATTAGATTAACTGAAGTCTATTTAAGATATGGTAAATATTTTAATAAAAAAGCTAGAGATATTATAGCTACTGGTGATAATTTATTTGATTTTCCAGGTCTTAAAAAAACCTTAGAAACAGAAGAGTCAAAAGCAATATTGAGAGTACCAAACCCAAAAATTATTATCGCTGGAAGTGGAATGTCTAATGGAGGAAGAATTATTCATCACGAAAAAAATTATTTACCCTATAAAAATAATACAATTTTGCTTACTGGTTATCAATCTTTTGGAACTATGGGCCGGTCTATTCTTAATGGAATTAAGAAAATAACAATTCTTGGTGAAAAAATAACGATTAAAGCGAAAGTAGCAATAATTTACGGATATTCTGGACATAAAGATTCTGATCATCTTGTTGAATTTGTTGAAGATACAGCTGCTAAATTGAAAAAAGTTTATGTTGTTATGGGTGAGCCTAAATCTTCAATGCATTTAGCTCAAAGGTTACAAGATGATTTAGGTGTTAATGCTTATACTCCAGAAGCTGGAGAAGAAGTGATCTTGAAATGTTAAATAAATGTTTTTATGTTTCCTAATGATAAAAAAACAGAATATTCTAATTATAGTAAATTAACTGAAAATAAAAATAAACACAATTTTTTAAAGTTAAAAGTTGGTATTTGTGGTGCCACTGAAACAGAAATATGTGGAGTTCAAGCCTATGATATAGCTAAAGAATTAGGTCATGAAATTATTCAGCAAGGTGGAATCGTTGTAACTGGAGCGACAACAGGATTTCCTATGTGGAGTGCTATTGGAGCAAAAGAAGAGAGAGGAGTTAGTATTGGAATTTCTCCAGCGGCTAACGAAAAAGAGCATACTGAAGTGTACAGATTACCTCTTAGTTATATGGATTTTATAATTTATACCGGGTTTGGTTTTTCGGGGGCCAATTTATTATTTGCTCGCAGTTGTGATGCTATTATAGTTGGTTGTGGAAGAGTTGGAACTATTAGTGAATTCACGATTGCTTTTGAAGCTGGTAAACCTGTGGGAGTTCTTGAAGGAGAATGGTCTACTTCTGATACTATTAGAAAAATAGTTGAGCGTAGTAATAAATCTAATAATCAAATAATTTTTGGGAGAGATATAAAAATATTAGTTAAAAAAGTTATTGAATTAGCAGAACAAAATAGAAATGAATGAAAAAGCCCGTAGATAAAATCTACGGGCTTTTTCATTAGAGATTAGAGACTCTTGATGATACGTTCAAAAGTTTCAGAATTGTTTTGAGCTAAATCAGATAAGATTTTACGATCAATCGCAATATTTTTCTTTTTTAAAGCATTAATAAATGTGCTATAAGATAATTCATATGGTCTAACTGCTGCGTTCAATCTTGTTGTCCAGAGTCTACGAGCTACACCTTTTTTATCTTTTCGGTGTGCAAAAGAATAATTTCCAGCATGAGCGAGGGCTTCTTTGGCTTGAGCTACTTTTGTACTTCGTCCAAAACGAAAACCCTTCACCTGAGAGAGAATATTTCTTTTACGCTTATGTTTTATAACACCTCTTTTCACTCTTGTCATAGATAATTCACAAATTCTAGTAATTGTAAAAATAATAACTAGAAAATATTATTAATTTATAAAATATTACATATTTGCCAAATAAGTCCTTTTTATCTTATTTGTTAAGTTTTGGTTTTTCATTTTCTTACCATTTAATTGTTTTGATCGTGACTGCTTAGCATTAAAATGATTAAAACCTGGCACTCGTGATAAGATTTTGCCATTCTTAGTTATTTTTAAACGCTTGGTTAATGATTTATTAGTTTTAATGCTCATATTTATTTTACTTTTTCTATTGTAATAATTGGACCTTTAGGACCTCTCCTATAATCTTCTGAAATTTTAAAGTCCTCAGAGATAAGACGTAGAACTCTTTCAAGTCTTTCCCTTAGGAATGGTTCTGGCATATACTTTGATCGTCCTATTAAAAATAGTTCAACTTTAATTCTATGGCCTTGGCTAAGCCATTTTGAGGCTTTTCTTGCTTTTAAAGCTAAATCATTAGCTCCAGTCCCAATTTTTATTTGAATAGATTTTGTTTCTGTTGCCTTTGATCCTGCTTTTGCTTTTTTTAACTTTTTCTTTTGTTCGTACTGGTATTTGCCATAATCTGTTATTTTTACTATCGGAGGTTTTGCATTAGGAGAAATTTCAATCAAATCAAGACCTTGTTCGTGAGCCATTGTAATAGCCTCTTTAAAACTCAAAACACCAAGGTTTTCACCAGTGTTTGAAATTACACGAATTTCAAGTGCTCTTATTTGGTTGTTTATTCGTTCTCTCAATGTATAAATATCCTATAGAAAATAAATAGATTATACCTACCAGAGGCAGGTCTACCTAAAAGGAATATTAGCATATTCGCGTTAGTATGGCAATACTTTACAGACATAATAATTTTATATAGAAATTCTATTAAATAATCAAATTCTCTGCTTCTTTGAACAGTTCGTTTATTCTATCTTGAGTTTTAGCTTCTCCAAAGAAACGGATAATAGGTTCAGTGTTTGATGGTCGTAAATGAAGCCATGAACCATCAATTAGATCGAGACGAAGACCATCTTGTTCATCTAATTTAGCTTCTGTAAAATGATTTTTCAGTTTAGAATATATTTCAGTTAAATTCTTACCAGCAATTGGCCACTCATCTTTTTTCATAAAATATTTAGGAAAAGTTTTTACGCATTGGCTTACTGTTTGATTCCTTTCAGCTAAAAGTTCTAATACAAGAGAAAGCCCAGTAAAACTATCTCTAACCGTATTGATAGTAGGGTAAATAATTCCACCATTTCCTTCTCCACCTGCAATAGCATTATGAGCAATCATTCCATCAACTACATTTCCTTCTCCGATTTTTGTTCGGAAACATTCACTTCCATGTTTTTTAGCAACGTCTGCTCCCATTTGAGAAGTTGATAAATTAAGAACAATAGCTCGGCCAGGATTTTTAGATAAGATATTTTCAATAGCTATAACAATAGAATATTCTTCAGAAATAAACTCTCCATTCTCATCAATGATCACTAGCCTATCGGCATCGGGATCATGGGCAAACCCAAGATTTGCTTTTGATTTTTTAACTAATTCTCCAATAGCTGTTAGGTTTTCTTTAACGGGTTCTGGTCTATGAGCAAATTCTCCATTAGGAACATCATTCAATGGAACTAATTCTACTCCCAGCTCTTTGAATAAATATGGATCTAAAACACAAGCTGAAGCATTAATCATATCAACAGCAACTTTAAATTTTTTTGAACGAATTACCTCAATATTAACATTTGAAACAATATGGTCGGCATGTTCTTTAAGAAAATTAGGAGTTTGTAAATTATTATCTTTCTTGCTATCTCTAGTATCTTCTTTCTCTAGATCTTTTTCATCTTGCTCTTTAGATTCCTCACTATTTTTTGAAATAGCATCTTCTTTCCTATATTTCTCATAGTATTCTATTATTTTGTCAACCTCATTCCCGACTGTGAAAAGAGCTTCCTTATTTATGAATTTTAAGCCATTATATTCAATTGGATCATGACTTGCTGTAACAATAATTCCACCATCGTATTGATGTTTTCGAACTGAAAATAAAACTGTTGGAGTTGGTAAAATATCACCATCAACTACATTCACATTAAGTTTTTGTAACTCTCTGATAACTATATCTCTAATATGTCCACCATTTTTGCGACCATCGCGACCTACTAGTATTGAAGGATTTTCTTTATTAACATCCTCTTTTGTAAATTTAATAAAAGCTTTAGTATATGCAATTACTATTTCATCTGTTAATGTATCTCCCCAAACACCCCTATATCCTGAAACATTTAATTTTCTTTTTTCCATACTATTTATGATAACAAAGTTCTAAAAATTGTGTTAGTTAATATCTTTTGTGGTATAATTTATTGTATATGGAGCAAAAAAATAATATAAGTACAAGTGCAAAGAAGTGGCTTATCGCTGTCGCTTTTATTTTATTTTCTATTATGGTAATTGGAGCATTCTATTTATTTAACACTCCAGGGCAAACAGCAAACTTAGCATTTGCATATGTAGTAGGACTTTCAATGATAGTACTTCCGTGTACATTACCTCTTGCTTTTGTAATAGTTCCACTCGCAATGGGTAAATCTCCGAAGAAGGGATTTTTAATGTCTTTATTCTTTGGACTTGGATTAGCTTTTACTTTGTCTATTTATGGATTATTCATTGCAATAATAGGAAAATCAATCGGGCTAAATCAAGCTATTGGAGGTGCTGGTGCCGTGAGTCGTATATTATTTATGGTAGGAGGTTTAGCAGCATTTATTTTTGGTCTTTCTGAATTAGATTTGATTAAATTCAAAATTCCGACTTTTGGTGGTTCTTATCCTAAATTTATAACAAAACAAGGAGATTATTTAAAAGCATTCTTCTTAGGGTTATTTTTGGGCAATGCTGGTGTTGGATGCCCTAACCCACTTTTTTATGTGCTTTTAGGTGATATTGCTGTAATAGGAAATATTGGTACTGGCTGGTTACTTGGATTCGTACATGGATTAGGACGGGCAACACCACTTATCTTTCTCACGATACTTGGTATATTGGGGGTAAACGCTGTGGGAAGTATGGCTAAAAAAACTGCTGTGGTAAAAAAATGGACAGGGATTACACTCATATTGCTTGGAGCCTTTATATTTATTATGGGAACATCACATCAGTGGTATGAAAATTCGTATGTACATAAAGAATGGAATAATGCTGTAAGTGTAGTTATGGGAAAAAAAGTTGTTGAAAGAGGATATCATAAAGAATTACCTAAAACCTCAGGAACACCAATAAACCAACCTCCTATAAAAAGTATGCCAGTGGAAACTTCTGATTATATACCATCTCCATGGTCATGGATAACGCTTCTTTCTCTTATAATAATTCCACTTGGTTGGTATTGGCGTAAAAAGAAAAAATCAAAATTAAAATTGGAAGAAAAAGATAACATTAATAATTAATAATTAAAAAAATATTATGAAACATACAATACAATTTTTAACAATGGTTGGTTGCCATAATTGTGCGGCAGCAAAAAAAATATTTGATGAAGTAATGCCCAACTATCCTAACGTAGAAGTTACGGAAATTGATATAACTTCAGAGGAAGGACAAGGGCTTGTTTCAAAGTACGCTGTTTTGGCATCACCTGGGATTATCATAGATGGTGAGCTTTTCTCTACTGGTGGTGTTAGTCATGACAAACTAGTAGAAAAACTCAAATCTTTAGAGTAGAGATTGATTTAAAATGGTATAATACAATAAGTATTAACTTAAACACGTCGAATTTTATTAGTTAAATTTAATTCAAAAAAAATGAAAAAGTTAAATTCTACTGCATATTGGATTTTAATAATTGGAGGTATTAATTGGCTTCTGATTGGTTTATTTGGTTGGGGAATAGGTATGATTTTTGGTGGACAAAGTGCTATTATTTCAAGAGTTATTTATATTATTATAGGTCTTTCTGCTATTTATTTAATTTCTGAACATGAAGATTGTTGCAAGGCTATAAAATCTATAGTTTCTAAACCAGAGATGTCTAAATCTGAAGAATCAAAATCAGAACCAGAAATACAAAAAGCTGTTCCTGCTTCTAATTCTGAAAATACCTCAGAAGTGCAATAATTACAAACTTAAAGTTTGATATAAAAAAAGAACTCCTTGTGAGATTATTTTCACAAGGAGTTTTCTTATTTTTTTAGCCAAGGAGGTGGAGCATTCCACCACCATGTTGGACTCTTTCGAGTCCACTCAGGAGCCCAATTGGCTGTTGGGCTCTGAGTCAGCCACCTCGGTGGCTGAAATACATTTTGCTGGGAGTCACCGATGACTCCACGCGGGGGCAGGTCTACCCCCATATTCGTCGTGACTTCAACAAGCCATGACAAAACAAAAAAAACAATATATATGAGCACCGCCCATAATATTATTTTTTTTACTATTTTTTTAGATTGTGGAGATGGCGGGAAACGCGAGTACGCTTTCGGTCACAAGTATTTTTCTGTTGAAAAATCTCGCGACCCCGACTCGGCTCGCCAGCCTCCGTCTTTCGATCCCCGCAAATAGCTCCAGCAAATACTACAAAACCCACCATAAAGGTGGGTAATAGTATTTGTGGAGATGGCGGGAATCGAACCCGCGTGCAAAAGAAGATCACATAAGAATCTACATACATAGGATGTTTATTTGTTTTAAATATTTATCCTTATGAACAAACAAAACAGATAAATATCGAGCTTTAAATTGTCGAATTTTACTTCAAGCGGTTGTAAAATCTTAACCCGATAAATGATGCCCACACTTTATATCGGATGTCTAAAGATAGGACATTCACTCGGCTGTTTAAGCGAGAGCGAAAGCAAAATTACCGAATGCCGAAGCATATGGTGATTTTACTGAAGCGACTTTGTTTGCACTTAGTCTTTTCCAAGAAGTTTAACAAGATTCCTGAGTACTTGGCATGCACTTATATGATTGACTTCTCTTGTCGAAGCCGATCATCCCCATAAAACATATTTTTTCAATGAACGTTATTTATAATCTCTTCTTATTTCTCTATCAATATCTCGTTTTTTAATTAGCTCGCGTTTATCAAAAGACCTTTTACCTCTTGCAATCGCGACAGCAACTTTTATGTAATGGTTTTTATTATACAACGACATAGCTACTAAAGTCAAACCTTTCGTTCCTTCGGCAGTAGATAATTCTTTAATTTCCTTTTTAGAAAGCAGGAGTCGGCGATTTCTATTTGGGTCATAATTTTTCGGAGTATTTTCTTGTTGATAAGGAGAAATATGAGATCCTATTAAAAAGACTTCCTCTCCTCGAACTATACAAAAAGAACCAGCCAAACTACCGCCTCCCTTTTTTATAGATTTAACTTCAAAACCAAGTAATTCTATTCCTGCTTCATAAGTTTTCTTTATTTCATAGTTAAACCGAGCTTTTCTATTAGTTATATATGTTGTCATACGATTATATCGTACCAAGAATAAAGGATAATATCAAAATGTTTCAGACTTTTATTTTTAGCTCTAAGTGTGTATACTATATGATACTATGAAACCGAAGATGAAACCTAGAAAGCCAAAATCGAAACCTCAGACTCCTAATATTATTAATCAAATAATAATAGCCCTTTTTATTTTTATTAGTTTTACTTTAGTTTATTCTTTAGTGGCTAAAACTCCTCCAAAAATCACACATCTAGATATCTCCGAAGTTGCTCAGGGTATTGATGCTGGGACAATTAAAAAAATTAATGTATCGGGAGAAACTGTTAATGTTTTATTTAAAGATGGGTCAAAAGGTGAAGCTAGGAAAGAAACAGAAAGTTCTCTTTCCTCCACCCTTTCTAATTATGGAGTTACTCCAGCTAAATTAATACTCACTCCAATTGAGATAAAAAGTAAATCAGGTCTTATGTATTGGCTTTTGAATATTTTACCATTCCTTCTTCCTATTATGATTATAGTATTTTTCATTTGGATGTTGACACGACAAGTTAAGGGTACTGGTATGCAAGCTTTCACTTTTGGTCAATCAAAAGCTCGTCTTACTGATCCGAGTGACAAAAATAATAGAGTTACATTTGATGATGTTGCTGGATCTAAGGAAGCTAAAGAAGAACTAAAAGAGATTGTAGATTTTCTCAAAAATCCTAAAAAATTCTTAGATATTGGAGCTAGAATTCCTAAGGGAGTTATTTTGACTGGAGCTCCTGGAACAGGTAAAACTTTACTTGCTAGAGCTGTAGCAGGAGAAGCAGTAGTTCCGTTTTTCCATCTATCTGGTTCTGAATTTGTTGAAATGTTTGTTGGAGTTGGAGCCTCAAGAGTAAGGGATTTATTTAAGATGGCTAAAAAAGCAGCTCCATCTATAGTTTTTATTGATGAGATTGATGCTGTTGGAAGGGTTCGTGGAACTGGTGTTGGTGGCGGAAATGATGAACGAGAACAAACTCTAAATCAAATTTTAGTTGAAATGGATGGTTTTGAGCCTAATGAAAAAGTTATTGTTATGGCTGCTACTAATAGAGCTGATGTTTTAGATCCAGCCTTACTTCGACCAGGACGTTTTGATCGCCGAGTAGTTCTTGATTTGCCAGATAGAAGTGATCGTGAAGAGATACTTTTGATTCATTCTAAAAAGAAGCCTTTTGCTGAGGATGTTGATTTGAAGATTATAGCTGAAAGAACCCCAGGATTCTCTGGAGCTGATCTTTACTCACTGATGAATGAGGGAGCTATTCTAGCGGCTAGAGAAAATCGTAAAAAAGTTGCACAATATGACTTTATTCGTTCAATTGAAAAAGTTATGATGGGTCCTGAGCGTAAAAGTTATTTACTTTCAAAAAAAGAAAAAGAGATTACAGCCTATCATGAATCTGGGCATGCTTTAGTCGCTTCAGTCTTACCGAATACTGATCCTGTTCATAAAGTTTCAATTGTCTCTCGTGGAAAAGCAGCTGGTTATACTATTAAACTTCCACTTGAAGAGAAGAGAATGAAAAGCAAAAAAGAATTTCTTGATGATATTGCTATGTCTTTAGGTGGATATGTAGCCGAGCAATTAGTCTTCGGAGATATTACTACTGGACCATCAAACGATTTACAAGTATCAACAAGTTTAGCTCGGGCGATGGTTACTAGATGGGGAATGAGTGATAAAATCGGTCCGATGGCTCTTGAAAGTGATAGTGGTCAAACTCTTTATGGGAGAGGAGTCAACGATAGAGAATATTCTGAAAAGGTTGGGGGTGAAATAGATCAAGAAGTTTCTAGAATTATGAATGAAGGACTAGCTGTTGCTAAAAAAATTCTAACTGAAAAAAGGAACATCCTTGATGTTATTGCCAAGAGATTAATTGAAGTTGAGACACTTGAGCACAAAGAATATAATGAGCTCCTAATAGCAAATGGTATTACACCTAAAACGAAAGGAAAAATAGTATAACAAATATCAATTTGCAAATAGAATTTATTTTTTGTAGTATATGGATATTGTTGATATTATATTTTCATCAAATTTCCGCCCTTAGCTCAGCTGGTTAGAGCACAGAGCTTATATCTCTGCGGTCCTAGGTTCGAATCCTAGAGGGCGGACAAAAAGTATTTCAAAACATTTATAATTAAAGATCATTCTAAATATAAATTAGTATTTTTTGAAGCTACGACTTCAGCTAATAATGGTTGTGAATCTAGATTTCTGTCCTTTTTTACTATTTTTACAGCTTCAATCCGAGCGGCCTCCACCATTTTGATATTTTTAATCGCTTCCATTCCCAAGTCTGTTATTCCCCATTGTTTATTTCCAGATAAGAGGCCTGCACCTCTAAGTGATAAATCAAGTTCAGCTAGCTCAAAACCATTTGAAGTTTTTGATAAAGCTTTCAACCTGTTTAAGGTTTTATCTGTTTTAGCATTGGCGAATAAATAACAATAAGACTGAAAAGTAGAACGAATAACTCTTCCTCGGAGTTGATGAAGTTGAGCTAATCCAAATCTTTCAGCACCTTCTATTATAATGATCGTAGCATTCGGAATATTTACCCCGACTTCTATAATGGATGTTGAAACTAATATATCAATTTTATGTAAAGAGAAATCTAGCATAATTTTTGCCTTCTTTTCTTTCTTTATTTTACTATGCATTATTTCAATATTATATTCACCAAAAACTTCTTTTTTCAATCTTTTAGCCTCACTAGTCACAGATTTTATATCTAATTTTGTTGAGTCTTCTTCATCAGGAGATTCTATTTTTTGACAAATAACATATAGTTGTCTACCTTTTTCTAATTCTTTCTTAACTTTTTTATAGACATTATTTCTTTTATTTTCACTGACAATTTCAGTAATAACTTTTTTCCTCCCTGGTGGCATTTGATCTAAAATAGAAAGATCAAGATCTCCATATATAGTTAAGGCCAAAGTTCTTGGAATCGGTGTAGCTGTCATAGAAAGATAGTGTGGAACTTTTTGAGATTTTCCAGATCTCTTTTTAATTAATTGCATTCGTTGTTTTATACCAAACCTATGTTGCTCATCAATAATTACTAATCCTAAGTTTTCAAAATCTACAGATTTTGAAATTAAAGCATGAGTACCTATTACAATTGGAATTTCTCCATTTTTGATCCATTTGAGAAGTTGATTCTTAGCAATTGGAGTCCAAGTTTGAATTTGTTTTCCTTTATTCCAGCTAGCACTTTTGCTTGGGAATTTTCGGCAACCATTTCCAGTTACTAAAGCAATAGATATTGGTAATTTATTTTCATTTTGGCGAGGTGAGAAATATTCAATAAAACTTTCATATAATTGTATTGCTAAAACTTCTGTTGGGGCCATATAAGCTACTTGTAAATTTCCAAAATTTTGTTGTCTTCCTTTAGCTTGGTCAAATGGTCTATTTTTAATAATAGAATAAGCAATGGTTGCGGCAATGAAAGTTTTACCACTTCCTACATCTCCTTCAAGTAAACGGGACATTGGTTTATCTAATTTAAGATCAGCTAAAATAGTTTTAATTATATTATTTTGTGCTTTCGTTGGTTTAAAAGGAAAACGTGAAATAAAATCGTTAATATCCTTCTGAAAGATTTTTAATTTATATGAAGGTAGTTCTTGATAAATTTGCCGCTCTTTTTGTCTTGTTAGTTGAATAAAAAATATCTCTTCAAAAGCAAAACGTTTGCGAGCAATATCGGCATGTTCTTTTTTTTGAGGCATATGTATCCAAACTAGGGAAGTATGTAAACTAGGTAATTTATAACGGTCTATTATTTCTTGTGGTAAATAGTCAATGATATTATTCACACAATCAGATTTTAATATTTTATTAATTGTATGATATATCCATTTTGAAGTGATACCTCTTGACTCGCTATAAACAGGATATCCAAATTGAGTAGCTTGGTTAGATTTATTTTCTTTTGAGAAGAGAGAATCACTTGAATCAATTGGTAACACATCGCTTTTATTTACTATAGGATTGGTTAGAGTTAGTCCATAGTTTTTAGTTTCAGAAACTTTGCCAGTTACACGGACTATTGATCCTTCCTTAAATATCTTCACTAGATATGGTTGGTGAAACCAAACTATATGAGCAGAGCCAGTTAAGTCGGTTAAGGTTGCTTGTCCCATTGGTATTTTACTTCTAAAACTCTTACTTATTTTAGGTTTAGAAATAGTTCCAAGGATTGTTATTGTTTCACCCGATATGATAGTATTTATTTTCTGAATTTTACTCATTTCAGTATATCGAGAGGGGAAATAATATAACAAATCACGCACTGTCTCTAGTCCTAATCTTTTCAATGCCTTCTTTTGTATTATGTTAATACGAAACTGTGACTCAATTTTATCAGTAAGTTTCATATTTTTATTTTTGATTAATTAAATTATTTAAAAATTTCTCACAAGAACGAAAATTATGATAATATTTTATTTATATGTTCTGAAAGTTCAGCCAAAGAAAAGTTAGATTTAACCATAAATTCTATTGCTCCCATTTCTTTAGCCTTTTTAAGATCTTTTTCTTCTGATAAATTTGAAAATACAATTACTGGAATTTTTTTCAATTTTTCAGTCTCTTTTATCTTTTTTAAAACATCAAAGCCATCAACTCCTGGAAGAATTAAGTCTAAAAGAATAAGATCAATATTTTCTTCATTGATTTTTTCCATAGCTTGGTCTCCTGTTGAAGCTGTGATTATTTCGTAATTGTCTTTTTTAAGTCTATTAACCTCAAGATCTTGCAAGAAAACGTCATCTTCTATTATCAGTATTTTTCTCATATTTTTATTATACCATAATATTATCTTCTTAATTTAAGATAAGGGTAATTTAATAAAGAATGTTGATCCAGATTCAGGTGTACTTTTAAACCAAATTTTACCCTTATGGTGCTCTACAATATTCTTTGCAGCGAATAATCCCAATCCAGATCCATCCATGTCTTTATCCATAGCATTTTTCCCTCGGAAAAATTTAGTAAAAATTTTATCTTGATCTTCCTTATTTATCCCTATACCTGTATCACGAATTGATATTTCAATGTCATTATTTTTTGGACCATATTTTAGTGATATAAAAATTTTACCATCTTTAGCTCCATATTTAATAGCATTTTCAATTAAATTTTGAAAAACAACACGAAGCATTTCTTCATCGCCATTTATCTTAATAGACTCATTTTCTGGTTTGAGAAATATCAGCTTCATTTCTTTTTTATGAGCTTCACTAGAAAATTCAAAAATTGTTTGTTCTATTAAATTTATAATATCTACTTCTTTAAAATCAAAAGGAATATCTAACTCCTCAGAATGATTAAAAATTAATAACTTATTGATTAGATTAATCATTCTATTGTCACTAGTTAAAGCCCTTTCTATAAAAGCTTCCTGTTCAAGAGTAATTTCACCGAGATCTTTGTCTATAAACATTTTAAGAATCCACTTAAGAGCTGAGAGGGAGGTGCGCAATTCGTGAGCTGATATTGAAATTAAATCAGATTTAACAGAAATAAGTTTCTTTAGTTTCTTGTTTTCCTTTTCTAATTTTTTTATCTCGTTTAACATAATAGTATTATAACAGATTTAGAATATAAACTTAAAATTATTCTAATGTAAATAGAGTTTTTCTAGGTAAAAAAAGCTTAATGTTTCTTTTTGAGTAAAAGTCTTAAATATGTTAATCTAGATAAAGATATTTGGAGAGTTGGCTGAGTGGTCTAAAGCGCTTCACTGCTAACGAAGTAAGGTGTTAAAACCTTCGAGGGTTCGAATCCCTCACTCTCCGC
>CAYNYY010000009.1:18611-20010 GCA_964401625.1 uncultured Candidatus Saccharibacteria bacterium | reverse complement strand
TTTCTTAAAATTAATCTTTTTGTTTCTAGCTTCATATTATTTTATTTTTTAATTTTAATTTTTTTATCTTATTATTTACAGATTAAATTTTTCTTTAATATCCTTAGCTCTTATAGTATAAGCTCTCACAAATGAATCATCAACATGAGCATATAAAATCCCTTCTCCTTTCTTTATTTCTATAAATTGACTAGCAAAAGTAATTGTTACTGCTTCGCTATCTTGAATAAATGGCTTTGGAGAAACCCAATCAATTTTTCCATTCTCATAATCATAAATAAAAAGACCAACACTAAACATTCCATACTTAACAGAACCATCTTGCATTTTCTGATTTATCTCTCTTCCGTTTATGATACCCAGTGACTTTCCTTCTCCAACATCAATAAAATTTTTTGAAAAAAGTGGCCCTGGTGATGCGTGCCCTCCAATCCAAGAAATATTGTGTTCTTTGGGGTGAAAAACTGTTTCCCCATATTCCCATGGCTCACCCATGTTTTTAGCTATAGCAATTTTAATAACAGAGTAAGTAATATCTGTTTGAAGATCTTTAGACTCAATAAGATTGTAACGAAAACCTTTTTTATTTAATGGAGCAATAGAAACTTCCTTTGCGCTCATTCCAATAACATCAATTAAAACAGGTTCCGTCATTTCTAAAGAATCTAAGTTTTTACCTACTGCATGCCCAAGATGAATTCTCATTTTTTTAGTTTTATCTTTATATCTAATGGGAATTGTAAAATATAAGTGCATTAAATCTGTTTTTTTGTCTCTCCAAATGTCAGGGTCTTCTAACCCTATAAAATCCCAATCTTTTTCAACAAGTTTACTTAAAGTTTCTTTTTCATTTTTTATATTCAAATGTTCCCCTATTTCAAAGGATTCTTCTGAAATTTTGTGTATTTTATGTAATTCACTTCTGTAACGAACCCCCTTAATCTGTATATTACCTTTACGACTTGTTATACATCGAATGATACCCTCTTCATAATCTGATTTAGAATCAAGAGTAATAGCCATTATGTGCTCAAATGAATTATTGTTTTCTATAACTTTTCCTTTATGTTCAATGTAAGGTTTTTTCATTTTAATTTCTTCTATTCTTTCAACACTAAAAGGAGATGCATCATCTTTATTTTTTAATTTTTTATTCTCTATAGACATATACCTATATTAACATCTTAGTATTTAATTACTAATCAAGTATCTAATTTAAAGCTTAAATGCGCAAGAACGGTTCTTGCGCATTTATAATAAAGGTAGATATTTTAATATTTGTCCGCTCGGAGGGAATCGAACCCCCGACATTCTCCTTAAAAGGGAGCTGCTCTACCAGCTGAGCTACGAGCGGATATATAAATTTAAAAAACAATACAATTATACACTAATCGTAGAT
>CAYNYY010000009.1:0-18511 GCA_964401625.1 uncultured Candidatus Saccharibacteria bacterium | reverse complement strand
TCAATATAACAGCTCAGAAAAATTAATTTTCTGAGCTTTTTTTTATTTGTTTAATAAACATCAACTTAAAGTTAAAATATCAAAAAGCCTGCAACAAAAATATGTGTGTGGGAGTTATCCCCACCTACTTTTGCTAGATTTTAAATTCAAGAGTATAATATCAATGAGTCTGTTTTTAATATAAAAATTTCAATTGTCACCCTTCAATTAAAAGGGGTTAGTGTAAAGTAAAAAAGGAATAATTATAGATAAAAATCTTGTTCATTATATGTACTTTAAGATAGAGAGTACAAAGTTCTTTCGTTTCTAAAAGCTAAAAGGCTTGGAAGTTGGTTCTCAAAGAGATTTGAAGTTCAACTTCCAAGCCTTTTCTTTTTGATTTTTAACTATTTTTACGCTATAGCGTAAGTTGAGTTAGATTTGAAATTAACTCAATGCTTTTAATATAAACTGTTCTAATCCAACGACAAAATCAATTTCTCCTCTGTGAGCTCGGTGGTAAAGAGAAACAATCTCAGAAGACTGTTTTTTTAAAATGTCTAATGAAAATAATTGATTATTATTTAGAATCATCGTTTTTATTTTCCAAAAAAGCATTCCGGAAATTGCTTCTGGTCCAATTTTATTTTCTATTGCTTGAGAATAGAGCACCCACGTTTTAATTTTGTCTTTTCTGGCGAAAGCATCGGCAATATTGAAGACGCTATTTGTTGCCATTTCTTTTTTATTAACGGTAGTGAATTTCTCTATAACTACATATTCTCTATATTTTTTTTCAGTTGCTAACAATATCTTATCTTCAAGAAAAATAAAAGTGGTTTTACTGTTTTTTAAAACACTAAGTTCTTTTGAAGAAAAAAACACTTCGTCTTTACCAATTAGATTTTCAACAATAATAAAAGGATTGCTTCCAAAAAGAGAGTTGCTCATTGCATAATTATTTAAAATCTCTTTTGAAACCTTAGACTCTGTTAAAAAAACAACTTCATTATCTTGAGTTATTTTTTTTATATAAGCATTTTTCTTTTTTAAATCATTCCCAACTAGAAGATAAATCATATAAAATTTTTAGTTTTATTCTTGTAATCACGATAAGCTTCTCCATATTTCTCTTCTAGCATTTTTTCTTCTTTCTTTATGTATATAAGTTTAGTTATTATATGGGCAATAATTACAAATAAAAATGAAAATGGGGAATTAATAATAACAGCTAAACCCAGTGTCATAATAAATAAACCAGAATGTGTTGGGCTACGAAGATATTTATATGGACCATAATCAAAACCAGGGTGTGTCCCTTCTTTTACTTTTCTACTTTTAATTAAATTAGAAGTTGTTTGGGCCCAATAAATAATTAGAGTTCCTAAGCTTACCATCCCTAATCCAACATATTTATAATATCCTCCACCAATTGAAATATTGAGAGGAATAATAGTATCAAAACTAACACCTAAAACAACAGCAAATAAAAATATAGTGTAAGAATTAGATAAAATAAAATGAATTTTACCATTTTCTGAAGATTTTTTAGGTGTTAAATTGTCGTTTTTTGTTTCCATATTATTAATCTTATCACTAGAAATAAATTTAGGCTACTATTTTAGTTCTCCCCAATTTTTACCAATTCCCACAGAAATTTCAAGTGGAACAGGTTCCAAGTTTTCCAAAAAATTACGAGGAATAACATTTTTCATAACCTCTTTAATAATTTTTACCGCTTGATCAAGTTTGTCTTTCTTAATTTCATAAATTAACTCGTCGTGAATCTGTAGGACAAGTTTAACTTCATTTATTATTCCAGCTTTTGTTAATTCAAGGTCTACTTTTTTCATTCCTATTTTTATGATATCAGCTGTAGCTGTACCTTGAATAGGTGCATTTATCGCCATTCGCTCAGACATAGCTCTGATAAACGGGACAGCTGAATTTATCCCTGGAAAATATCTTTTGCGACCAAAAAGTGTTTGGGTATAACCATTTTTTTTTGCAAAAATTTTTATTGATTCAAGATATGAAGCTATTGTCGGGAATTGAGTAAAATAATTATCATAAAAAATTTGGGCTTGCTTACGATCAGTTTTTAAATTTTTTCTTAAAGTATTAATTCCCATTCCATATAAAATTCCGAAATTAATAACTTTGGCCCTACGACGCATATCGGGGGTTACATCTTTTTCTTTAACACCAAAAACTTTCATAGCAACGGCAGAATGAATATCTTTTCCTTCATTAAAAACTTTTATGAAATATTGATCTTGACACATTAGGGCGGCAATACGAAGTTCTATTTGCGAATAATCAAAAGAAGCTAAAACACTTCCACTGGGGGCAATAAAAGCATTACGAATTTTCTTTCCTTTTTCTGTTTTGATCGGAATGTTTTGCAAATTGGGATTATTGGAAGAAAATCTTCCTGTTGTTGTTCCAGTTTGTATAAAATTGGCATGAAGCCTTCCGTCTTCTCCAGTTGCATTTGGAATTGTATCAATATAAGTTGATAATAATTTTTGCAATCCCCTGTATTCCAAAATCTTATCAATAATCGGGTTTAAGTCGCGAAGTTTTTCTAACTCGCTTTCGCGTGTAGACAAAGCCCCTCCTGCACTTTTCTTAATTCCTTTTGGAGAAAGACCTAATTTGTTAAAAAGAATTTCACTTAATTGTTTTGGTGAGTTCAAATTAAATTCACTCCCAGTTATATTCCAAATTTCTTTTTCCAATTTTGATAAAAGTATGTGATATTCTTTAGAAATCTTTTTAAGATATTTTACATTTATCAAAACTCCAACTTCTTCCATTTTTTTAATTATAGGGATTATCGGTATTTCAATATTTTTATAAATATAATCTAAGTTTTCTTTTTCTATATCTTTTTCAAGTTTTTTAATCGCTTCTTTGATAGAACTACTGTTTTTATATTGGATTACTTCTTCCACATCAGGATTCGTTTTTTCTGAGTTTAAAAGCCAAAAAGCAATTTGGGCTTTAATAATTTCTTCTTTTTCTTTGTTTTTATATATTATCTCTGAATTTTCTTTTTGTAACTCAGAAATATCTTTTTTATCATCTCCTATTAATAATCTAGCAAATCTTCCTTGTAAATTTTTGAATTCCATGTTTCTAAAAAACTCAATAACCTTTTCAGTTTTAACTTCTTTCCTCCAGATATTTTTGGGGATTTTAAATTTAATAGGAACATCAAGCCGGATGGTTGCTAAAGTTTTAGAAAAGAGGGCTTCTTCTTCTCCTTCTTTTAAAAGATTAAAAACTCTATCTGTTATTCCTAACTTACTAATAGAATTAGGTTTTTTCTTAATAGCTTCATACATCTTTTCTACTAAACCATATTCTTTAATTAAGATTGTTGCCGTTTTCTCTCCAATCCCTTTAATCCCAATTATATTGTCAGATGGATCTCCTCTCAATCCTTTATAATCAGATAGATATTCTGGTTTAAAACCAAAACGAGCAACAACTGCTTTTTGGTCGTATAAAATTGTATCGTTTATACCTTTCTTTAAGGTGTAAACATAAACATTTTTATCATTTACCAACTGAAGAGTATCCATATCCCCAGAAGCAATAACTATATCTATATCAGTTTTTTTATTGTTAACTTGTTTAACTATTGTTCCAAGTATATCGTCAGCTTCAAACCCTCCTAGTTCGTAAATTGGAATAGATAATGCTTCGAAAAAATCGCGAGACAGCCCAAATTGAATAATTAACGAATCATCAATTTTTGCTCTTCCAGCTTTATAATTATCGTAAGCTTCGTGCCGAAAAGTTTTTTTAGGTAAATCATAACAAGCTATAATATAGTCTGGCTTAAATTCATTTATAATTTTGAAGAGCATTGTTGCCAGTCCATATATAGCCCCTGTTGGTTCACCTTTTGAGTTCATAAATTCTGGCAAGGCATGATAAGCTCGATGAATGATTGCGTGGGCATCAAGTAGAATAAGTTTTCTCTTTTTATTTTTTATTTTCTTATTCACCATATAATTATAACAAAGTTTTAATAATTCTAGTTTGTTTATTTTTATGTTCTAGTTTAACCTTATAGACATCACCGCCTAAACATGTCTGGACTATTTCAGGCCACTCAATAATAATCAAATTTTCTTTATTTTTTATTAATTCTTCCCAGTCAAGATTTAATAATTCCTGACTGTTTTTCAAACGATAAGCATCTATGTGAACTAAGAACTTGAATTGTTGATGGGCTGTTTTATATTTCTTCATTATTACAAAAGTAGGTGAAACAATTCTTTCTTTAATCCCAAGTATTTTACCGATTTCTTTAGTTAGTGTTGTTTTACCTGCCCCTAGTTCTCCAGACAAGGTAACAATAACAGATGTTTTATTTATCTTTTTACTAATATCTTTAAATAAATCTTGGGCTATTTTTTCTATCTCTCCTAATGTAAAAGATGTATCCATACGTATATTTTAACATAAAAATCTCCCCACAAAATAATAAGTGGAGAGATTTTTATGTTAGAGTCTCTTTATTTATTTCTTAACCTTACGACTAATCTTAATAGTTTTCGGTTGATAGAAATATTGACGAACAATTAGAATAATTACTAAAATTAGTATTATAATTAATAACCAACCTATAAGTCCAAACCCAAACAACTGACTAAATAAGGCTGCTGCTCCGAGAGAATTATTCATTTTTTGAGGAGTGTTTAATACATAGGCAATTGCATTTTTTTGAGCATTATTAATATTTGTATAAACTAATGATACTGTTGTTACTATCTGAGTGGTATTTACTGGAATTGAATTGACTCTCCCTTTAACATAAATAACCCCGCCCTGCCCACTTGCTAAATTATCAAGTTTAAGAGTAAGAGTTCTAGTATCCTCAACATATGCCCCGTTAGAAGCATTAGTAATAATGATACCTTTCGGAACAGTTACTTGTAAAATCGGATTAATTAATTTTGACTGACCAATATTTTTATATGTTACTATATATTCAATATTATCTCCTCGGCTAACTAATTTATAATGATCTTCTATTTTAAGCAGAACAGAAGAATTAGAGTCTTCAATTATTTTACTCTTAATTATTACCGGTTTAATAATTTGTGAGGAGGAGGTCTTAAAAACTTCAATCGTTCCGTAATTTAATTTATTTTGACAATTGGAAACAGTTCTAAAATAGTATATTGTTTTAGATGAAAGATTAGTTATATTATCACTAAATAATATATTTTTATTATAAGAACGAGTTGGTGTTCTTGACCCTAAATCAATTGTTAGTCCATATTCAAAGTAAGTATCGATACTATTATTGTTTGAATTTGTAATGATGCCATTAAGTGTTGCCGAGTGTTTATCTACACTAGTAGCAACTGTGGTTATAGCGCATGAATTATAAATAGGTGCTAGTTTGATTTTATTAACAATAATTGAAATAGTTTGGGGTTGTGTTCCATTATTATAACCATAAGCTCTTAAAGTATAATTTGTATTTACTTTCGGATAAATAAGATAAGTGCCAGAAGTAGAAACATTACCAAGGTTGATTATATTGGCTGAAGTACAGTTATTAGTATTCCAATTAAGAATCACGGGGTCGCCTGAATTTATGTTGGTTTGGTTGGTGCTAAAGTTTAGAATAGCGCAGTTATTGTAATTAAACGAATATCCTGAATCATAATAATTATTCCAAACTGAAGAGGCAAAAACATTACTTGCTGTGAAAAGTAAGGCAATTGTAAAAACTCCAATAATAATTTTTTTTATATTCTTATTTTTCATTTTTTAACTTATTTCTATTTTTAATTAGACTCTCAAAGAGTATCACAATATAAAATTATGTCAAGTATCTAAATATCACTCATTTATTATATAATGATTTTATATGACAATAAGTTTTGACGATGAAAAACAAAATAAAGAACTTAAGAATCTACAAAAAAAGGAAGAAGAGGGGTTAGTTCAAGCAATCGCTATGTCACGCTATGGAGTTTCACCTATAGATTTACATAATATACCAATTGATAATGACGCCCTTCGTTCTATCCCCGAGAAAGAAGCAATTAAAAAGGAAGTTGCACCCTTTAAGCTTCTTGGAAAAGATCTTTATATTGCAGTTAAATCCCCTCACGAAAAAAAATTGAAGGAACTTTCTCTCTATTTCTCAGATAAGGGTTATAAACCTCGTTACTATATGGCATCAACAGCTAGCCTTGAAAAAGTTTGGGAAAGATATAAGGAAATCTCATATGCTTCAGAATCTAAAGTTGGGAGCATCGCTATTTCAGGTGAAAGTTTAAAAAAAATGATGGTCGGCTTAAAAAATATAGATGACATAAAAAGGGCCATCATAAAAATAGAGCAGGGTAAATTACACACTACCTCACATATTTTGGAAATAGCTTTAGCTGGAGCAATTGCAATTGATGCATCTGATCTTCATTTTGAACCTGAGGAAAAAACTGTTCGTTTACGTTTTAGACTTGACGGTGTTTTACAAGAAATAACAAATATACCTCCTAAAATTCATAAATTTTTAAATTCAAGAATAAAATTATTATCTGGACTTAAGATTACTTCTAGTTCTATTGCTCAAGATGGACGTTTTAGTATTTTCTTAGACGAAGATGAAATAAGTCTTCGCGTCTCGGTTATGCCAGGGGCGTACGGAGAATCTATTGTCCTTCGTATTCTTAATCCTAAATCAATTAGAGTAAAATTAGGAGATTTGGGAATAGAACCGAGTTTATTTGATCTGTTTTTAAGAGAAATAAAAAAACCTAATGGAATGATTCTTTTAACTGGTCCGACAGGTTCAGGAAAGACGACAACCTTATATTCTTTTTTACAGAAAATATATTCAATTGAAACAAATATAATAACGATAGAAGACCCTATTGAATATCATTTAGCAGGAATAAATCAAACTCAAACAGATGACGAAAAAGGGTATACTTTCCTAACGGGTCTTCGTAGCGCCTTACGACAAGATCCTGATGTTATTATGATTGGTGAAATTCGCGACAGCGAAACAGCTAAGGTTGCAGTTGAGTCAGCCTTAACTGGGCATTTAGTTTTTTCAACACTGCACACTAATAATGCAGCTGGCGTTATACCTCGCCTTATTGACCTTGGTGTAAATCCAAAAATTTTGGTTTCAGCCTTAACACTTTCTATTGCTCAGCGTTTAGTTAGAAAATTGTGTGTTATTTGTAAAAAAGAAAAAATTCCAACTGATGAAGAAATGAGCATCTTGAAGAAAATTAGCGAAAATGCCAAGGCTCACAATAAAGATTTTTCCAAATATGGAGTAACTATTACTAGTGAAACTAAAATATATGAGGCGGTTGGTTGTGTAAAGTGTAATAATACTGGCTATCATGGACGGTTCGGTATATTTGAAACCATTCATAATGACGAGAAAATAGAAAAAATTATTCCAAACAATCCAAGCGAGAGAGAGATTAAGGCAATTGCAGCAGAACAAGGTTATCTTGATATGAGAGAAGATGGAATTATTAAAATTTTAAAAGGCCTTACCTCTTATAAGGAAGTTAGCAGTGTTGTTGATTTTTACGAAAATTGATTTTTTACTCTAAAAACAAAAAAAGAACATAAATCTCTAAATAATCCTTTAAAAGCATGCGCAATTAAAGTAATAAATGTTTAAAGGATAGGCCCAGTAAACGAAAGTAAACCAGAACGTCCTGTGCGCAGATATAGAGCACGGGGCCGATTACTTAGAGATTTATGTTCTCTTAACATAATGCTATAATAATTAAGTTGTCTAAAAACTTATGTAACTTTCTTAGGAGAGTATAGCATATTAAAAAAATAATGTCAAGCACTAAAAAAACAAATGGAGATAACCTATTCCTAGATCAAACCTTACGTCCAAAAGTTTGGAATGATTATATAGGACAAGAAAACATTAAAGCAAACCTCAAAATACTCCTAACCGCAGCAGAAGAAAGGTCTCATCCTGCTGAACACATATTATTTTATGGACCGCCAGGTCTTGGTAAAACAACCTTAGCTCATTTAATTGCCAAAGAAACAAAAAGGCAAATAAAAATTACTTCGGGTCCTGCAATTGAAAAAGTTGGGGATTTAGCTTCTATTTTAACCAACCTATCTCCTGGAGATATTGTTTTTATTGATGAAATTCATCGATTAAATAAAATGGTTGAAGAAATACTCTATCCTGCAATGGAATCTGGTGTTCTAGATATTATAATTGGAAAGGGACCTTCGGCAAGAACAATCCAATTAGAGCTTCCGCCTTTTACACTGATTGCAGCTACTACTCGTATCGCATTACTTTCTTCTCCTTTGAGATCAAGATTCTCTGGTGGCATTTTTAGACTTGAATTTTATACTCATGATGAAATAAAAAAAATATTATCACGCTCATCTAAAATATTGGGTGTGGATTTAGACGATGATGCTTTGGATGAAATTTCTAAGAGATCACGTTTTACACCTAGAACAGCTAACTATTTTCTCAAACGTTGCAGAGATTATGCCCAAGTTAATAAAGTTCCCCTATCTGAAGAAATTGTTAAAAAAGCTTTAGCTTTACTTGAAATAGATGAATTGGGATTATCTGCCCAAGATCGACGAATTCTAGATATTATAATAAGCAAATTTAATGGAGGCCCAGTTGGATTAAAAACAATAGCGGCTGCTACAAGTGAAGAAGAAGCTACAATAGAGGAAATTATTGAGCCTTATTTAATTCAACTCGGACTTCTTGAAAGAACTAGCCGGGGTAGACTTGTTACTCAAAAAGGATACACTCACTTAGGATATAATTACGATAAAGAATAGTTCATTATGAAAAATGTTATCAACAAGAAGTTTATTAATCTTTACCGATTTTCTGCTATCGCAGATTTTCGGTAAAACGGAATTTATTAAAAATTATTATGAAAATATTATCAATTGATCCTGGATTTGAAAGAGTTGGAGTTGCAATTATAGATCATCAAGAAAGAATTGATGTTTTAGTTTATTCAGCTTGTTTTAAAACTTCTGCTAGTTTACCTCTTCATGAAAGATTAAAAAGAATTGGTTTAGAAGTTGAAAGGTTAATAAAAAAACATAAACCAAAAGCTTTAGCAATTGAAAAGCTTTATTTTACAACTAATCAAAAAACAGTTATGGGCGTATCGGAAGCACGAGGTGTTATTATTTACTGTGCTACTAAAAATAATTTAAAAATATTTGAATACACCCCACCCCAAATAAAAGTGGCAGTTACTGGTTATGGTAGAGCCAATAAAAAAATGGTTATGTCTATGGTTCCTAGGCTTATAAAAATAAAAGTATTAACAAATTCTGATGATGAATTAGATGCTATTGCTATTGGTTTAACTTGTTTAGCTTGTGAGAAATTTTCTGTAAATTAAGATTATGTAACTAGAAATTGAAACTTCGTGTTAAAACGTAAGGATTTAAGTACTTATTATTAAAAATGTGATGTGTTATTATATATAATATGAAAAAGACCAAAAAACATTCTTGGTTTAAAAATTTAGTTCTTATTGTAGTGGGACTTGGTCTTATTATTACTGGTATCTTTGTTATCTGGGCTAGCACTCTACAACTACCAGATTTTAAATCTCTTGGCGAGCGTAAAATTCCAAGCTCAACTAAAATATACGATAGAACTGGAAAAATTTTACTATATGATATTCATCAGAATATAAGAAGGACCGTTATTCCCTATCAAGATATGGGCACCAATATTTTGAACGCAACTGTAGCAATAGAAGATTCGGATTTTTACAAACATTATGGAATAAGAATAAGCTCAATCATTAGAGCAACAATATGGGCAGAATTGACAGGTAGAAGAATACAAGGTGGATCAACAATAACCCAGCAATTAATAAAAAATACTCTACTGACCCCAAGGAGAACCTTGACTCGCAAAATAAAGGAGTGGATTTTATCAATAAAACTTGAACGAATCATGAGTAAGGAAAAGATTCTAACTCTTTACTTGAATGAGGTTCCTTATGGAGGAAATATCTATGGAATTGATGAGGCTAGTAAATTATTTTTTGGAAAAGCCCCAACAGAACTAACCTTAGCAGAAGCGTCATATCTAGCTGCCATTCCTAATGCTCCTACTTATTATTCTCCATATGGAAAACATGTAAAAGAATTAAACGACAGAAAAAATCTTGTTCTACAAAGAATGCTAGATTTAAAATTCATTACAAAAAAGAAATATAAAGAAGCTGTTAATGAAAAAGTTGTTTTTTTACCAGAACAACCGGCTCATATAGCAGCCCCTCATTTCGTTTTTTTTGTTAAAAAATATTTAGAGAAAGAATATGGAGTAGCAGCGGTAGAAGAAGGTGGGCTAAAGGTTGTTACTACTCTCGATTATAATTTACAAGAAGAAGCTGAGAAAATAGTTGCAGTTGATGCTAAAATAAATGAGAAAAAATATAATGGAAGTAATGCTGCTGTTGTGGTAATTGATCCTAAAACTGGACAAATCTTGGCAATGGTTGGATCACGGGATTATTTTGATAAAAAAATTGATGGTAATTTTAATGTAGCTACTGCTCTTAGACAACCTGGCTCTTCTTTTAAGCCAATTGTATATGCTGAGGCATTTAAAAAAGGATATACAGATAAAACTACATTATTTGATGTTCCAACTGAGTTTAACTCATCTTGTGGTGCCTTAGGAAAACCTCTCCCAGATTTTCCTAAAGCAAAATGCTATATGCCAACAGATTTTAATACTAAATATAGGGGTCCAATGACCCTAAGAAATGCCCTGGCTCAATCTATTAATATCGTAGCTATAAAATTATTATATTTAGTGGGAATACCTGATACAATTAAAATGGCTCATAATTTAGGGATAACCTCATTAAATGATCCTGGTAGATATGGGCTTTCTCTAGCTATAGGTGGAGGAGAAACAAGTCTTCTTGATATGACTTCTGTTTTTGGTGTTTTTGCAAATGATGGTGTTCGTAATCCATACCAATCTATTCTCTCTGTTAGAGACAGTAGTGGTAAAATTCTAGAACAATATAAAAACAAAGGATATCGAGTTTTAGCTCCTAATACAGCGAGGATAATATCAAGTATCCTTTCAGATAATAAGGCTAGAACGCCGACATTCGGAGCATATTCAATTTTAGTTATTCCTGGAAATGATGTTGCTGTTAAAACAGGAACAACCAATGATGATAAAGATGCTTGGACAATTGGTTATACCCCTTCAGTTGCTGTTGGTGTTTGGGTTGGTAATAATAATGATACTCCAATGAAAAGAGGTGGGGCAACAATGGCTGGACCTATCTGGCATAGTGTTATAAAAGATGCAATTAAAGAATATCCTGGTGTTTCATTTAAAAAACCAGTTCCAATCAATAAAAAATTACCCCCTATTATTCGTGGATTTTGGCAGGGTGGTAAAACTTTTATTATAGATAAAATTTCAGGTGGGTTGGCTACAATTTATACTCCCCAGAATTTGACTAAAGAAATATCTATCACAAATGTCCATACTATATTATATTGGATAAATAAATCTAATCCGTTAAATCTAAAACCAACTAATGAGAAAGATTTATTATTAAATAATTGGGAATATGGCGTTAATAATTGGTGGCAGGCACATAAACAAGGATATAAGATAGTGACACAGGCTGATGTGCCAACTTTTTATGATAATATTCATACAGAAGCGAATAAACCTGTTTTTAAAATTAATGGAATTAATAATATAAATTACGAAAAGAATAGCCTTATCTCGTTCTCAGTTAAAGCTAAAAGTAAGAATTTGATAAGAAAAATAGATATCTTTGTTAACAATACATACTTAACTTCATTAAGAACACCTCCTTTTAAGACATCTTTCAAGCCAAGTCGTATAAATAATATTACAAAAAATAATGTTCTTCGTATTATTGGTTATGATGTTTTTGGAAATCAAGGGGAAACAAGTCTAAATTTCAGTGTTATTAATTAAAGTTATTTAATATCGGTTATATTATAACCTATGATTAATTTTTTGAAATCTAAAAGAATTTCTTTTTTGTGGATCAAAATCTCATTTTTTAAAATAGGACTACTTTGAATATAAATTATATCATTTTTAATTTTGATTGAATTAATTTCTAGAGTTATTTTTGTGTATACAAAAATAACTCTAGAAATAGTTCTATATATTTCTTCTTTTTTAAAAAGTATTTTCTTAAATTTCTCTAAAAAACTAAAAATGCGTTTGTATTCCATATCTATCTATTCATTGGCATAATTAAATATCTAAAAGATTTATCGCCAACACCAGAAATAATCATGGCGTGTGTATTACTATTTAGTTTAAGGTTTAAACTATCATTTGGTATTGACTGAAAACAATCAATAATATATTTATAATTAAAATTTACAAGAACATCCTCCCCTGAAAGCGCACTAGAAACAATAGTGGTATTTTCACCTATATTTATATTCTTTGATTTGATTTCAAAAATTTTATCTTTTGGTTTTATTATAAAACTAACTTGATTAAAATCATCTGAAAAAACATTAGCTATTTTGAGAGATGATAAAAAATCTTGTTTCAAAACAACAACTTCTGTTTTTGAATCTTTGGGTATTATTTGTTTATAATCTGGGAAAATGCCATCAATAATTCTTGAAGTTAAATATATATTTGGTGTTGTTATTGATATTTGATTTTTTTGTAAGGTTATTTTAATATCTCCTGATATTTCATCAAATATTTTAATAATTTCAATAATGTTTTTAAATGGAATTAAAACTCCTTCAAAAGATATATCATTTTTTAATTTAATTCTTTTTTCGGCTAGACGAAAAGAATCTGTTGAGACAAATATAAGAAAAGAATCTTCTGTATAAATATAAACACTTCCTATTTCCGGTTTAATTTCAGATGTTGCAGAACTATAATAAACAGATTTTAATCCCTCTATAAATTTTTCAGACGATATAAAAAACTCATTACCATTTATAATTGGAATTGTAGGAAAATCATCATGAGGAACACTTTTTAGTAAAATTTTATTGGTTTTTGTTTTAATTAAAAGATTATCTTTAATTAATTCAAGTTTAATAACAGAATCTTCTTTAAAATTTAATACTGAAAATAATGAGTGAAGTGTGCTTCCTTTAATAGCAACAATACCCTCTTTTTCTACTCGTGCTGCTATTTTTGTTTCAATACCAATGTTTAAATTTGTGGCACGCAATACTAATTCTTTGTCTTTGACTATAAAGAGTATAGATTCAAGAATTGGCAAGGTAAGATTTTTACCCGTGATTCTTTCTACTAACATTAACGCTTTTTTAATTTTTTCAGTTGAACATTCTATTTTCATAATTATTTATTAGATTAAATTTATAAATTATTTATATAAAACTTATTATTATTATTAGACCTGTTAATATGTGTATTACTTATAAAAGTTGTTGTTTTAATGGATATATTTAAATAAATAAAGTTAATAACCTTTTATTAATATCTTAATAACTATAATGAAAAATTAATATATGATAGTTATTGTTATTATAATATTTGTTTATAAACATAGTTATTAATATCATTTAAACATAATTCTTATTTTTTCTATTTCTTGTAATAAAGAAGGATCTGTTTTTAAATTATTTTTTATTTTTAAATGAGAATGAATAACTGTTGTATGATCTCTACCACCTAATTTTGTCCCTATTAATGGATATGAAATGCCGAAGTCTTCACGAAGAATATACATTATTACTTGACGAGCCTTAACTATTTCTCTACGACGAGTTTTTTCATAAATTACATCTGCATCTATTTCATAGTAATCAGCAATAATTTTTACGACATCTTTTATAGCAACTGTCTTCTTTGGTTTGATATTATTTTTAATAAGATTTTTTATTTCAGTGAGAGAAAGTTGTTTATTTTTTAATTGGGTCTGACAAATGATAGGATTTAAACTACCTTCAAGTTCACGAATATTTCTTTCAAGGGATGAAGCTAGATATGAAATAATATCAGGCTCAATGGTCATATTAACTGAATCAAACTTAGCTTTTATTATTGCCACTCTTGATTCATAATCTGGTTCAACAATTTGAACAGTCATTCCAGATGCAAACCTAGACTGTAAACGATCTTCAAGTCCTTGTATGAAATTAGGATGTTTATCTGATGAAAAAATAATCTGTTTATTCCTTTCATATAAAGTGTTAAAGAGATGAAATAGTTCCTCTTGGGTTTTATCTTTACCAGAAATAAATTGAACGTCATCCATAATAATCACATCATATTTTCTATATTTTTCCTTAAAAGAATTAGGATTATTATTACGAATTGAATTAATATAATCAATAGTAAATCTTTCTAAACTAACATAATATATTTTTTTAGATGGATCTTTTGCTTTTATACTATTACCAATTGCTTGAATAATATGAGTTTTTCCTAATCCTGTTCCACCATAAATAAAAAATGGATTATAATTTTTTCCAGGATTAGATATAATTGCTTGAGCAACAGCGTAAGCTAATTCATTAAAAGGACCAACAATAAAAGAGCTAAAAGTATATTTGGGATTTAAATTATCATTTTTACTTATATATAAATCGTCTAATGGTAATTCTTTATTGAAATCTGAAATTTGTTTATTTTTCATCTTTTTATCGTCAAAAACAGGAGATTGTGTATTTTTAGTAATTACATATTTTACTCCCTTAATTCCATCCTCACAACTAATGAGTGTTTTAAGAATCAACTTGTGAAATTTGTTATATAACCAATCTTTAACAAACTCATTAGGAACTCCAACATAAAGAACACCAGATTCTTCTTTTATAATAGACGTGTTTTTAAACCAAGTAGTGAAATTTGCTTTTGATACATTCAACTCAATCTCAGCCAAAGATTTTTCCCAGAGTTCTTTTAGGTTAATCATAACTCATATTATACACTCTTTATTAAAAATTTTAGTAATCAATATCTGGATTAACCTGTTGATAATGTGTGGATATAGTCAATATTATTTATTCCAAACATTGCATTATATGTCATTATAGTATATATTTTCTTTATGTCTAAAACATATCAACCTAATAAAAGAAAGAGAGCTAAAACACACGGATTTATCACTAGATCTAAAACACAAAGTGGTAGCAAGGTTATTCAAGCACGCCGAAGAAAAGGTAGACTTAAAATTTCAATTAAGAAATAATAAATATGCTTCCAAAAAGAAAACGGGTTACAAGAAAACTCCTTAATGAAATCATTAAAACAGGAATGACGTTTTCTACACCCCTTTTTACTCTTCGGTATCTTTATAATAAAAATACTCCGCAATATACATTTATTGTATCTAAAAAAATAGTAAAAAAATCAACTAGCCGAAATAAACTTAAACGTAAGGGTTTTAATATAATTAGAGAATTGCCTATTTCTGGTGGGTTAGGGATATTCCTTTATAAAAAACTAGGAACCGAAGCATCATTATTAGAACTGAAAGAAAATATAATTTTTATATTGGAAAAAGTAAGAGTTCTTTAATTTTTTTTGATATTTTAGAAGATGAAAAAATTTATTATATTACTTATCAATATTTATCAAAAAACACCACTCAAATCCCATACTTCGTGTGTTTTTATACCAACTTGTTCTGAATATACCAAAGAAGCCATTTTGAAATATGGGGTCTTTAAGGGTTTGTTTTTAGGCATGAAAAGAATTTTTAGGTGTCATCCTTGGCAGAAAAAACATTATGACCCTTTAAAATAAAAGTTAAAATTGTTTGATTTTGATTTTTACTACTTTTGATATACAATAAACAAATGTCATATTTGTGGAACACAGTTTTCTATCAGCCAATATATAATTCTCTTATCTTTATTATTAACAACATCACCTTCGGTGATGTTGGTTCTGCTATTATAATAGCGACAATTGTTATTAAATTAGCCTTATCTCCACTAACTAAAAAATCAATTAAAAGTCAAATTTTAATGAAGAAAATGGAGCCTGAGTTAAAACAGATTAAAAAAGATTTTCCTAATAAAGAAGAACAATCACGAGAAACATTCAAATTATATAAAAAATATGGCACCAATCCATTTTCTGGATGTTTAGTTATTCTAATACAATTACCCTTTATTTTTGCTCTCTACTATGTTTTTTATAAAGGACTTTCTTTTGACCCAAGTTTAATTTATCATTTTATTAAAGTGCCAACAACACTCAATACTAATTTTCTTGGATTGATTGAAATGCACGATAAAAGTTTATCTTTAGCAATTTTAGCTGGAATTTCGCAATTCGTACAAGGATATCTGTCCTCTCCTATTAAACCTAAAACTGAGATAGTTAAAGAGATAGGTAAAAGAGTAACAAAATCGTTTCAAGAAGAGCTTTCTAAAAGTATGCAAACTAATATACGATATATCTTACCTATATTCATCGCCTTTATCGCTTATCAGATTTCAGCAGCGGTTGCCCTTTATTGGATTGTAAGTAATGTATTTACAATTCTTCAAGAATTTTATATTCGTAAGTCTTTAGTTAAAGATTCAATATAATATGGAAAAAGATAAAATCAAAAAAACAATAGAACAAATTTTTAAACATACTGGATGTACTATCTCCAATTGCGAATTTTCTGAAGAAGACGATATGTCTTGGTGCACGATTGAAACACCTGACCATAAAATTATGATTGGCAGAGACGGAGAAACTCTTCGTTCCCTCAATCATATTATTAGAAAAATAATTGAAAAAGATTCCGGTGAAGACCCAGTTAAAAACTTTTTTATTGATGTCAATGGATATCAAAAAAAGAGATTTGAGAATTTAAAAAACATCGCATATATGATGGCCGAAAGAGCTCGATATTTTAAGAGTAATATTGAAATAGATCCCATGCCAGCATACGAAAGACGTATTATACACATGTTTTTAGAAGGAAGTAAAAATATAGAGACCGAATCAGATGGATACGGGAATAACCGTCACATTGTTATTAAGTATATTGAAGACAATAGTGTTCTTTAAAAAATTATTATAGGGCTAGACTCCACAACGTGGAGTCTTTTTTATTTATAAAAAAGAGCTTGCTCTCTTTTTTATTTAGGAATAGGTGTATTGCATCTACGGGTGTTTCGTTTATAGAATTAGCAATGGTTGTTATTTGTGTTGTCTGTGGGTTTATTTTTACAAAGTAATCATTAAAAGAAACCAATCCCTGATACCATGAATCAGGATATTTCTCTCCAATAATAGTATTAGGTACAGCACAATAAATATGAATATTATCATTACCCCAAGTACATTTTTCTGGTAAAGTGTAAAGATTTAAGTCTTTTATAGTGTGATTTTTTGTATTTAATATTAAGAGATCTGGTCCGTTCTTTGTATCTCTATTATAAAGAACATATGAACCATTACTATTTGCTAACGTTGTAAGGCCCCTTACACCTCCTAATATTTTAGTTAAGGTTTCATTTTTAGTAT
Organism: uncultured Candidatus Saccharibacteria bacterium; assembly: GCA_964401625.1. Lineage (GTDB taxonomy): Bacteria > Patescibacteriota > Minisyncoccia > Phycocordibacterales > UBA9973 > UBA8515. The sequence continues at coordinate 1,002 of CAYNYY010000009.1, read as the reverse complement.
TCAAACTAAATAAGCTCCCGTTAATTCTCCAAGAAGGTTTTGTTGTTAAAAATACATTTTTGGTAGAAAGGAGCTGAGATAGCCAGTCAGCGAAAGGAGAAATAAAAACCTGGGTTGTTTTGTTTTCATTAAAAGATTTAATAAAACCTGTTACATTGTCAGAATTTTTAACTAAATAGAAGAAACTTTTCTTATCCGGAGAAAGACTTATATTGGTGATATTAAAAGGGAGGAATTCAACATTTCCTGTGCCTGAAGATGTTATGAAACTAGTAATAGCATCATTATCCTCTGTGGATAAATATCTATAAATAAAACTTTTGGCATTATTATTAAATAAAACTTCGTGAACACTAGGAATTGTGGTATTTGATATTTTGGTTATAACTCTCGTATTCAAATTCATTTGATAAATATGGCCAGTTTGTCTTTCAACATATCTTACAACAGGCAATTCTTTTGAGCTTGGGGCATTATTATTTGTTGTTTTTATTTTGGTGTTTGTGGCAATCGTGCTGGAAGAACTTATGTTTGGGTTTGGTTCTTCAGCAAAACTAGCCCCAGCTACAGCAAATGTTGTTATTTGATAAAATTTTGGTTGCTTATTAGAATTATTATTTATCCATTTTATTCCATTCCCATTATTCACCACAGTTCCATTTATCTTTTTATTTTTTATAGAGTTCGTATTATTAAATGAATTAAAGGGTTGATTTTTAATAATTCCGTTGTTGTTACTTTTATTATTTTTAGTTCTTCTTATAAAAAATAAAACACCAAAAAGTATAATTATTATTAAAATAAATGTTGATATAAAAATTGTTTTTGTTCTTTTGATCATATTTATTATTTATTAGTTTTATGGGTTAAGTTTTTATCTGAGGTCTTAGCTTGCGTCTTAGCTGAAGTCTTAGTTTGAACAACGTCCAACCCTTTTTTGCCTAATAGGTTTGGGTTAATGGTATTAAGTAAAGCATAAGAACCAAGAATTATTAAAAGTCC
>CAYNYY010000008.1:0-21581 GCA_964401625.1 uncultured Candidatus Saccharibacteria bacterium | reverse complement strand
TTTCTACGCTATCGCGCAGTTTGAGTTAGATTTTAACTCTTTTTACGCTATCGCGTACTTTGAGTTAAAAATGGAATCTACATTTTCAATAACTGTTGGTGATGTATATTTAAGAGATGACAATATAATTTTTACATAATTATATAATTTTGCTACAATATATTTATGTTATTACACGAGAAAATAAGAGAGGAAATAAAAAATTCCATGAAAGCAAAAGACAAAGTTCGTTTAGAAGTTATGCGAGGGTTGGTTACTGCTTTTACAAATGAACTTATATCTACCAATAAGAGTCCGCAGGATTTTTTAACCGATGATCAAGCACTTTCTGTTATTAATCGGTCAGCCAAACAACACAAAGATTCAATTGAACAATTTACGAAAGGTAATCGAATGGATTTAGTTCAAGAAGAAAAAGCACAACTTTCTATTTTAAGAGAGTTCTTGCCTGAATTAATGAAGAAGGGCGATATTGAGATATTTGTAAAAACAAAGTATGATAAATTAGATACCGAAGATTCATTAAATAAAGGAATGTTTATGTCATTCCTTATGAAAGAATTAAAAGGTAAGGCAGATGGAAAATTAGTAAAAGAAATAGTTGATAGATTATTTGCTTAAATAAAATTATATGAAAATCATTTTACATTGGATTTTGATTTCGATTTCTGTATGGGTAGCATCAAAAGTTGTTGTGGGTATTTCAATAGATCCGATTTGGATTGCTTTAATAGTAGGAGCATGTTTAAGTTTATTCAATATTTTTCTTAAACCAATAATAAAAATACTAACTCTACCTCTTAATCTCTTAACTTTTGGTTTCTTTTCGCTCATTATTAATGGTATTATATTTTGGTATCTTGGTGAACTTATTAATGGATTTACCGTTTCAACTTTTTGGGCAGCTTTTCTTAGCGCATTAATTGTGTCTATTCTCAGCTGGATGTTGTCGAAAATTTTTCAATTTAATTAGTTTATTATGTTAACAATTATTAGTCATATAAGAGAATTTACCTTTTTGCATTCGAATATTGCGTATATTTTGATTGTAATAGGAATAATTGTTGAAGGAGAGTTTATTGTTATTTTAGCAGGTATTTTTACCCATTTGGGGGCTCTTAATATGTTCATTACTATTGGGGCAATCTTTTTAGGTGCTGGAATCAAAGCGACAATAGGTTATAATTTGGGTTCTTATTTACAAAATAATCATTCTAACTCTCCGATATTATATAAGATGGAAAATAAGGTTAATCATTTTTTTCCTCATTTTAAGAAGCATCCATTTTGGTCTGTTTTTCTAGCTAGATCTTTAATATTCGGTCTTCATTGGTTTGCTTTAATTTATGCTGGATATAAAAAAATTCAAACAAAAGTATTTGCTAAGGCTGAATTTTTTTCACTTATTATTTGGACTACAGCAATGATGTCTCTTGGTTATTTCTTTAGTTATGCTGCTTTTCATATGGGCCACGATATCCGCAAATTTATATTTCTTACCTTAATTTTCTTTATTGGATTCTTCGTTCTAGAAAAAGTTATTGCCTTCTTCGTTGAGTTAATTGAAAGAAAAGAATTTTAAAACTTAAATATGTCATTTTTTAATAAAAATAAAATATTAATTACACACAATGGTGCTTTTCATGCCGATGATCTTTTTGCCTCTGCCACATTATCTATTTTGAATGATGGTAATACAAAAATTATTCGCACTCGAGATCCTAAAATTATAATTAAAGGTGATTATGTGTATGATGTAGGTGATAAATATGATGAGGTGCGCCACCTTTTTGATCATCATCAAAAAGGTGGCGCTGGTTCTCGCCCCAATGGCATACCTTATTCATCGTTTGGTCTTATATGGAAAACTTATGGTGAACAAATTTGTGGAAGCAAAAAAGTTGCTGATAAAATTGAACAGAAGATAGTTCAACCGATAGATGCCGTTGATAATGGAATTGATATTATTACTCCAAAATTTGATGGTATAAACCCTTATTCCGCTCAAAGTATTTTCTTGGCTTATTATCCAACATGGAAAGAAAATATTTTGAATGTTGATAAAATCTTCAAAAAAGAAGTTAAAAAAATAGTTAATTTACTTTCTAGAGAAATCAAAATAGCCCAAATTGATATTGAAGGAGAAAAAATTATTCTGGATGCTTATGAAAAAGCTAAAAATAAAAAAATTATTGTTATAGACGAACCACTTCCTAGATATTTAATTCAAGATGTTTTACCAACATTACTTGAGCCTGTTTATTTTATTTACCCAAGTAGATATGGTAATTCTTGGAAGGTAGAAGCAGTTCGAAAGAATTTAAAGACATATGAAAGTAGGAAGCTATTTCCAGAATCTTGGCGTGGTCTTATGAATGATAATTCTGAATTAGTAAAAGTAACAGGGGTTAAAGATATTATTTTTTGCCACCAGTCAGGATTTTTTCTTAATGTAGAATCTAAAGAAGGAGCACTTGAGCTTGCCGAAAAAGCTTTTTTAGCGTAAGTTAATTTAACACTAAATAGTTATTATATGTTTACTGATGAAATGAAATTTTATGCAGAAGCTGGCCGTGGAGGAGACGGGGTTGTTCGTTGGCGACATGAAAAATTTATTGCTAAGGGTGGACCTAATGGTGGTGATGGTGGTAAAGGAGGAGATGTTTATGCGATAGCTGTCCAAGATATTAATTTACTTTCTAAATATAAACATAAAAAAAGATTTATAGCTGAACAAGGAGAAAATGGGATGGGGGGTCGGAAGCAAGGTAAAAGTGGGGAAGATTTAATTATTAAATTACCAGTTGGTTCAATTATCACTAATATTGAGAGTGGTGGTTTTGTATCACTTAATAAGGCTGGACAAAAAGAGTTGTTACTTAAGGGAGGTAATGGTGGATTTGGGAATGAAAGATTTAAAAGTTCGACTAATACTACTCCTGAAAAAGCTACAAAAGGTAAACCATCAGAGAAAGGTAATTTTGAAATAGAATTAGAATTATTTGCTGATGTTGGACTAGTAGGTATGCCCAATGCAGGGAAATCGTCATTATTAAATTCAATAACTAAAGCAAAAGCTAAAATTGGTAGTTATCAATTTACAACCCTTGATCCTAATTTAGGGAATTTTTATAATTACATTATTGCCGACATCCCTGGACTTATTGAAGGGGCTTCAGGCGGGAAGGGATTAGGTATAAAATTCTTAAAACATATTAAAAGAACAAGAATGTTAGCCCATTTAATTTCATTAGAAAATAAAGATCCAGTAAAAATATATAAAAAAATTCGCAAAGAATTAGAGACTTATGATGAAGCTTTAGTCAAAAAACGAGAGGTTATTATTCTAACGAAAACTGATATTGTTGATGATCCTAAAAAAATAGAAAAAGTTAAAAAAGAATTTTCAAAATTTAAAAAATTAGTTTTTACTATTTCTTTATACGATGATAATTCTATAGAAAATTTTACTCATGAACTTGTAAAATTATTAGAAAAATAATATAGTAAAAATGTTTTGAATAGTTTTTTGCCCCAGTTAGCTGTTTTGGTATGTCTAGAACTAATTTATGTTAATATTATTAGACTGTTTCGATTATTTCAAAAAACAAATATGCCCAGTTAGCTGTTTTGGTATGTCTAGAACTAATTTATGTTAATATTATTAGACTGTTTCGATTGTTTCAAAAAACAAATATGCCCTGTTAGCTCAGCTGGTAGAGCAACTCCCTCTTAAGGAGATGGTCGGGGGTTCGATTCCCTCACAGGGCACAAAATAAAAATGCAAACTTTAATTTTGGTATCATAGTTGCACATTGTTAATATAATATAGTATAATAAAAATATGGAAAATAATGACAAAGCAATAGAAAATAAAATAGGTAAAAATAATCAATATGAATTAGTCTTTGATTCAGAGCACCAAGAACCGAAAAAAGAACAAAATAATTGGAGAGAAAGAGTGGGAGAAAATGCTTTTAGAATTAAAATGTTGGATTTAAAAATAGGTCCAGGTATTTGGGATAAGGTTAAAATTGATAAAGATGGTAATGTATTAGAAGTTGATGGTAAATCGTATGAAGATTGGAACGATATGCAAGAATCAATGAAAGATAGACCAGAAGATCCATATGATTACAGAAAATATAAAAAATAAATTGAGAAATTTTTCTAGTTATTGAATAGTCTGAATTAAAATAATTAGGAATTTTATTCCTTGACTTATTTATTCATATGTATATAATACTACTCACGGTCTGATTAATATCTGGCCATTTAATTTCTTTGAAAACTGAATAGGTAAGAAGCATAAATCAAAGCCTAATTATATTTATAATTGAGAATAAAGATATCTATTAGGCAAGCAAGTAAATCTGCATAATGTGTGAATGAAATTTCACAATATAATATGTGGAATTAGTTTCACTATTAGTTAGTGAAGCTACAACCAGTAATTGGAATGATAAGTATTTTTTCTATTGTTCCGTTCTATTCGATTTATATATTTTTTTTAATATGTAAATTTTTAAAGTAGAGTTTGATCCTAGCTCAGGATGAACGCTGGCGGCGTGGATAAGGCATGCAAGTCGAACGAACTTCATTTTTCCAACGATGAGATTATATCAAGTCAAAGGTCGCTTGAAGTTAGTGGCGAACGAGGTAGTAATACATAGGAACTTCCCCCTGAGTCGTGAATAATTCATTGAAAGATGAACTAATACACGATAGTCTCTCTGGAGTAAAGCCAAATTTATTTTTGTGCGCTTAGGGAAAGGCCTGTGAAGTATCAGCTTGTTGGTAGTGTAAAGGACTACCAAGGCTATGACGCTTAGGGGAGCTGAGAGGCTGACCCCCACCGATGGGACTGAGACACGGCCCATACACCTACGGGTGGCTGCAGTCGAGAATCTTCCGCAATGGACGAAAGTCTGACGGAGCGACGCCGCGTGATTGATGAAGCTTTTCGGAGTGTAAAGATCTTTTATGAGGGAAGAAGTTTATTGACGGTACCTCATGAATAAGGGGCTCCTAATCTCGTGCCAGCAGGAGCGGTAATACGAGAGCCCCGAGCGTTATCCGGAATTATTGGGCGTAAAGGGTGCATAGGTGGTTCTATTAGTCGTTTGTTAAATCTCTGGGCTTAACCTAGAAACTGCGAACGAAACGGTAGAACTTGAGAATGTGAGAGGTATAGGGAACTCATGGCGTAGGGGTGAAATCCGTTGATATCATGGGGAACACCAAAAGCGAAGGCACTATACTGGCACATATCTGACACTCAAGCACGAAAGCGTGGGTAGCGAATGGGATTAGATACCCCAGTAGTCCACGCCCTAAACGATGATCTCTAGTCTTTCGGAGTATCGACCCTCTGAGAGACGTAGCTAACGCGTTAAGAGATCCGCCTGGGAACTACGGCCGCAAGGCTAAAACTCAAAGGAATAGACGGGGACTTGCACAAGCAGTGGATTATGTGGTTTAATTCGATGATAAACGAAGAACCTTACCAAGGTTAGACATCTACATGAAAGCTCCAAGAAACTGGAGCCCTCGCAAGACTAGTAGACAGGTGATGCATGGCCGTCGTCAGTTCGTGGTTTGAATTGTTCCCTTAAGTGGGGTAACGAACGCAACCCTCATCGTGTGTTACAAGTGTCACACGAGACTGCCCCGACCTAAGTTTTTGAATTTATATATTAATTATTAATAGTAAATCAAAATTTTAGGTCGGGGAGGAAGGGGAGGATGACGCCAGGTCAGCATGTCCTTTGATACCTTGGGCTACACACATAATACAATCGCCATTACAACGGGCAGCGACGGGGTAACCCTGAGCGAATCCTATAAAGGTGGCGCCAGTTCGGATTGGGGGCTGCAACTCGACCCCATGAAGTTGGAATTGCTAGTAATCGCGGGTCAGATATACCGCGGTGAATACGTTCTCAAGTCTTGTACTCACCGCCCGTCAATTCAAGGGAGCCGGGAGTGCTCGAAATCTCTCCAGACGGAGGGCCTACAGTAAGCTCGGTGACAGGGAATAAGTCGTAACAAGGCACGGGTAGCGGAAGCTGTTCGTGGAATAATTCAATTTGAAATCGATCACTCATTCTATTTATAGATGAGCCGATCTTATTGAGTCGATATTGTGTTGCTCAATTGACAACACAATAGACAATGATTTTAGTCTTAAAATAAATTTGACAACAAGGGAAAGACCTGTAGAACGGAACGATAGAAAAAATATTTTTATACTTACCTATTTCAAAAAAGAAATAAATAAAAAACTCTCTTAATTTAATTAAGAGAGTTTTTTATTTATGTGCTCAAGTCAGCGGGTGCTAAACTCCAACACAATTGCCTATGTGAGCGCAGCCGCTGACTAAAACACACAACACGACTATCACTGGAATCAATTATATATTATATTTATTTAATTGCCAATATAAAAAATGAAATTTTGATAAAAAAACACAAAACCCCTCCGAAGAGGGGCTTTGTGAGGCAATTGCTTTGTAATAATTATCGGAATCATTAACTCACTATGAGAAGTATAGCAAAATTCAATGATATTGTCAAACTAACATTTTTTTGTTATACTCTTTTTGAGTTTGTATTGGATAAGTGCGCTAATCTTAAAATACTTTTAAATAAGTGAATTGAGAATTAGTGAGGAAAGTCCGAACACATATTCAAAAGGAATTTTGAAAAGTGTAGTGGGTAATACCCATCGGTAGTAATACTAGAGGTGCGAGCAGTGACGTTTTTAGCGAAAGCGAAAAACATCCAAATTTATTTGGATGAATTCTAATAGTAATATTAGTAGTGAAACGGCTAAATCCTTACATGTGTGCAAGATCGTGTCTATTGATATTTATAATATCAATAGAAGAATCGCTTGAGGTATACAGTAATGTATATCCTAGATAAATACTTATCATCATTAATTTTTTTATTATATTAATTAATGAAACAGAATTCGGCTTATAGATACAAATTCAATAAATGAAAAACACCTTGTCCAAAGCATGGTGTTTTTCATTTATATTTATATTAGAATCTAAAAAATAAATATTCTGTAAATTATTTTTCATAAATATTTTATTATTTTATTTTTTTTTATTTAATTTATTATTAATATCTTCCTGAATTATTTTTGTCGTACTTTTTCATTTTTTAAAAATAAAAAAGTTATCCACATTTTTTTCAAAAAAGTATTGCAGTCTTTTTATAGATGTAAGATAATATAAATACGGGTGTGATAATTTTTTTATAAAAATTTTATAAGGTCGTAAAATCACACATCTTTTAAAAATAATAATTTTTTAAAATATATGGTAGTAAAAAAGAAGGCTAAGAAAAAAGTAGCTAGAAAACCAGCCAAGAAGAAAGTTACTAAAAGAAGAGTGGTCAAAAAAGTTGCTAAAAAAAAAGTTGCTAAAAAAGTAACTAAAAGAAAAGTGGCCAAGAAAAAAGTAACTAAAAAACCAGCTAAGAAGAAAGTTGCTAAAAGAAAAGTAACTAAGAGAAAGAAGAAATAATATTTTTCTTAACTAGCTATAAAAAGAAAATCCTCTCTCTATCGGGGATTTTCTTTTTATGTTAGAATGTAAAAACTATGAAATTAAAGAGTATATTTGGTGATGGAAGTGAAAAGCTTATAAAAAAATATAAAGTTTTAGTTAAAAAAATAAATGAAATTGAGCCAACTGTCAAAGATATTAAAGATAGTGATTTTATAAATAAAACTATTGAATTTAAAGAAAAATTTAAAAATGGTATAAGTCTTGAGGATCTTCTACCCGAATCTTTCGCTTTAGTTCGTGAAGCTACAAAACGAATAAGGAATGAGCGTCATTATGATGTCCAATTAATAGGAGGTATAGCTTTACATAATGGAATTATTGCCGAGATGAGAACTGGAGAAGGAAAAACTTCAGCTGCTACATTACCAGCTTACTTAAATGCTCTAACGGGCCTTGGTGTCCATATAGTTACGGTTAATGATTACCTTTCACGGCGTGATGCTGTTTGGATGGGTCCAGTATTTGCGATGTTAGGAATTTCTGTAGGAATCATCAATTCTCAAAACACTTCTTTTATTTATGATTCATCTCATAAAAATTCTGAAGAAAGTGAAAGTGAAAGTGAAAATGAAAATAATGATTCCAGTTCGTTTATGGTTCAGTATGAATATTTAAGACCATGTTCAAGAACTGAAGCTTATGCTTGTGATATTACTTATGGAACGAATAATGAATTTGGTTTTGATTATCTTCGAGACAATTTGGCTAATAACATTAATGATATTGTTCAACGTGGTTATAATTATGCAATTGTAGATGAAGTTGATTCCATTCTAATAGATGAATCACGAACTCCGCTTATTATTTCTTCTCAAACAGAAGAATCAGAAGACCTTTATAATACTTTTGCAAATATTTCTAAACAATTAAAAATTGAAGAAGATTATACTGTAGATGAAAAACTCAAGGCAATATCTTTAACAGATGCTGGTATCACTAAATCTGAAAAATTACTTGGTTTTTCTAATATTTATACTCAAAAAGGAATTAAATATGTTCATCATCTTGAAACAGCAGTTCGGGCTAGAGCTCTCTATGAAAATAATAAAGATTATGTCGTTAAAGACGGACAAGTAATTATTGTTGATTTATTCACAGGGAGATTACAGCCAGGAAGACGTTGGAGTGAAGGTTTACACCAAGCAATTGAAGCTAAGGAAGGAGTAAAAATAGAGAAAGAGACTCAGGCCGTAGCTTCTATAACTTTTCAAAATTACTTTCGTTTTTATAAAAAGCTTTCAGGAATGACTGGAACGGCAGAAACTTCAAAAGAAGAGTTTTTTAAGGTTTATGGTCTAGATGTTTTGGTTGTTCCAACAAATGAAGTTGTTAGGAGAGATGATCATAATGATTTAATTTATCAAACTGAAAAAGCAAAATTAAATGCCGTAGCTTCAAAAGTTAAAGAATTAAATACAAGAGGGCAACCAATGTTAATCGGTACAGCCTCAATAGAAAAAAATGAATTATTATCAGCTTATTTAACTCGGGCTGGTGTTCCTCATACAATCCTTAATGCAAAAAATCATGAACGTGAAGGTGAAATAATAGCTAATGCTGGTCAATTTGGAGCAGTTACGGTAGCAACTAATATGGCTGGTCGTGGTGTTGATATTAAATTAGGGGGAGTTCCTTTTGATGAAAAAAAAGCTGAGATAGTAAAAAACCTTGGTGGTTTATTTGTTCTTGGAACTGAAAGGCATGAAGCTCGTCGTATTGATAATCAGCTTAGAGGTAGGTCAGGTAGGCAAGGAGATCCAGGAGAAACACAATTCTATGTATCTTTAGAAGATGATTTAATGCGTATTTTTGGATCGGATAAAATTAAAAATATGATGGGTAAATTTGGGATTCCCGAGGATGAACCAATTAATAATCGTTTTATTTCTAATACACTGGAAAATGCTCAAGCCAAAATAGAAGGATTTCATTTTGATGCTCGTAAACATACTTTAGAATATGATAATGTAATAAATCATCAACGAAAAACGATTTATGATCGTCGTCATTTAATATTATTCGGAGATTATGAAGCTTTAGAAGAATTTGTTAATGATTTATCTGGTGAAGATGGGGAATTAAAAGAGATTATTAAGAATAAAAGAGTAACATTAGGGGATGAAGTTTTTTTTGAGACCGTTCGCCGTATTTCTCTTTATACTACCGACACTCTTTGGATAGAACATCTTGAGACAATGGAATATACTAGAGCTTCAGTTAATCTTCGCGCCTATGGACAACGTGAACCATTAGTAGAATACAAAAAAGAAGGCCTGCATCTTTTTAAAGAGATGGAAAGGATGTTCAAAGAACAAGTTATATCATTGATAAAAACTATAAAAACAGATATATCTGATGATATCATTAATCAAGTTGAAGAAGAGGAAAAACCTGAATTAATTTTAAGTTCTTCAAGCAGTGATACTACTAGCAGTAATACTTTCAAAAGATCCGAACCTAAAATAGGACGGAATGATCCATGTTTTTGTGGATCTGGTAAAAAATATAAATATTGTCACGGAAAATAGAAAATTAGTTTATCCTTTAGAATAAGGGCATTTATAAGATAAATAAGGAAAATTGTCAAAATCCTTAGAAATCCTTATTTTTAAGGCAAATTAGACAGAAATTAATCCTATCTTGTCAATAGTTGATAGATGAAAAATCCTTATTTAATAAGTGTTTTCTATGTTTGACGATCTAGATAGTTATGTTATAACCATTGACTTATTTAAATCGTTATGCTACTATTTACTAGTCCAAGTATGTTATCTATTAGATAGTATATAAGGGCTTTTTAATTTTATCTGTCTTTTTAAAAAATAATAGATAAAAGATATATTTACAGTCATGATATTTGACAGAGCTAAACTGTCTATTATGGAAAAACAAAAAATTATTAGGTATTTACAATCAATAATTGCTGTTCCTATAATAATGGTTGCATTACCATTATCAGGGATTAATTCAATTGTTAGACCAAATATAATACCTACAATAATCACGAAAGAAAATTCTGTGATAATAACACAAGAAGAAGTAATTCGTGATGAAAAAGCGAATATTTTGAATAAATTTTTTACTAAGAATGAAGCTCCACTTGCAGGATATGGAATGAAGTTTGTTGTTGAAGCTGAAAAGAATAATATTGATTGGAGACTTCTTCCTGCAATTGCTATGAGAGAAACAACAGGTGGTAAACATTCATGTAAAAATCCTCAAGCACCAAATAATAATTTTGGTTGGTTTTCTTGTAAAAAAGGGTTTACTTCTGTAAATCAATCTATTGAATTTATTTCAATGACGATCAGTGGGAATAACCCAAACTCCAAATATTATAATAGGAACATGACAACTGAACAGATTCTGAAAAAATATAATCCTGATTATATAATCCCAGGTTATTATAGGCAGGTGATTAGAATTATGGAGATGATTAATCCTAATGAAAAAGTTGTTCAATAGCTAATGAAAAATATCAGAAATTGATTTCTGATATTTTTTATTAGCTATATTTGTTTTAGACTTTCTATAATTATATTTTTTTCACCATTACGTATATTAACTTTTCCTTGGATAGCAATTATATTATCTTTTACTAAAAATTTTTTATTAGTTTCATATAATTTAGAAAAAATAACAGCATCAATAGAGTCAGAATAATCAGAAATCTTGATGAAGGCCATTCTATTATTATTTTTAGTCATGATAATTTTAATTTCATCTATAATTGCAGCAACAGTTACGGTGTTTCTTACCATTGTTTCAGTTTTAATTTTTTTAATTAAGGTGCAATATTTTTCTATTTTTTCTTTATAAGCTTTAAGTGGATGTCCAGAAATATAAAGACCGAGAAGTTCTTTTTCCCAGGCGAGCTTTTCTGATGTTGTTATTTTATCTTGTGGTTCAAGGGTTAATTTTGAAGAAACTTCGCCAATAGATTCAAAAAGTGAATCTTGTGGAATATTATTTTTTGATTCTTTGTTAAAAGCTAAAAGCCTTTCCAAATTTCCAAGAATTATATTTCTATGATCTGCAATATCATCCATTGCTCCTGATTTAGCTAAGGCTTCTACTGATTTCTTGTTTAAATTTTTATGATTTATCCTTTCAAAAAAATCTTCCAATGATTTATATTTACCTCCGCCAGTAGATTTATTTTTACGTTCTTCAATTATAGCGTCAGCGATATCCTTGCCAAGATTTTTGATTGTATATAATCCGAATCGGATAATTCCATTAGAAGATTTATCTGAACCAGTAATAACGGTGAACCCCCCAAAACTTTCATTAATATTAGGAGGTAAAACTTTAATTCCCATTTTTTCACACTCGTGAATTATTTCGGCTACTTTCTCTATGTCACCTGATTCAGAAGTCATAATTGCTGTCATATATTCTACTGGATAATTTGCTTTCATGTAAGCTGTTTGATAGGCTACTAGCCCATAACTTGCAGCATGAGCTTTATTAAAACCATAGGCTGCAAATGGTTCAATCAAAGACCAAAACTCTTGAGCTTTTTTTTCTGTCATTCCATTAGCAACAAAGCCTTCTAGAAGTTTAGTCTTTTGAGCTTTCATTTCTTTAGGTATTTTTTTACCCATTGCTTTTCGGAGTTTATCAGCTTCCAACCAAGAATAGCCAGCAAGTTTGATGGCTATCATCATTACATCATCTTGATAAGTTATGACACCATAGGATTGATCTAATATATTTTTAAGTCTAGGATCTAGGTAAGTAATCAATCTTGGATTATTTTTACGTTTTATATATTCAGGAATTGATTCCATCGGACCTGGTCGATAGAGTGCTACCATAGCATTAATATCATGTATAGTAGAAGGTTTAAGTTCTTTTAAATATCTTGTCATACCTGAACCATTTAATTGGAAAAGTCCGTTAGTTTTTCCATTAGCTAACAATTCAAAAGTTTTTTTATCATCAAGAGGGATTTGATCAATATCTATTTTTTTTCCATATATTTTTTTTACCAAACTAACTGCTAAAGATAAAATGGCTAAATTTTTAATACCCAGAAAATCAAATTTAGGTAATCCAGCATCTTCAATACTATACATATCATATTGAGTAATAATATTTCCACCCTTAGGGTCATATTGTATTGGAGTAAATTCATAAAGTGGACGAGGTGCCATAACAACACCTGCGGCATGAACAGAAATATGTCTGACACATCCTTCCATTTTTTTAGCTAAATCAATAATTCTTTTAGTATCAGCTTCTTTTTCATATGCTTCTTTTAGCTCCGGTACTATTTTCATAGCATAATCAATAGTCATAGCTGTTCCTTGAGATCCTAACGGAATCATACTTGAAATTCTATCACCCACACTATAAGGATATCCAAGTGCTCGAGCGACGTCTCGAACAGAACCTTTAGCCATCATAGTTCCAAATGTACCTATTTGAGCAACTTTATCTTCACCATATTTTCGTTTTGCATAAGCAATAATTTCATCTCTTCTATTATCAGCATAATCCATATCTATATCTGGTAATGACGGTCTTTCTGGATTCAAAAACCTCTCAAATGGTAATTTATATGTGATAGGATTAATCTTAGTAATACCAATTAAATATGTAGTGAGTGATCCAGCGACTGATCCTCTAATATTCGTGTATATTTCATTTTCTTTTGCATATTTAAGAAGATCAGCTACTACTAAGAAATAAGTTGGATAACCTTTTTGTTTTATAATTTTAAGTTCATATTTTAGTCTATCTATATAAATTTTAGTTTGTTCTAATTTTCTATTTTTAAAACCCTGATATGCTAAATCTTTTAATATTTCATCAGCAGTTTTACCTTCAGGAATAGGGAAATCTGGGAAATAAGCTTTACCTAATTCTAAATCATAATCTTCACACAAATTAGCAACCATAAGAGTGTTATTTACAGCCTCTGGTATATCTTTAAAATAAATAAAAGCAGTTTTTTCGTTAATTAAAGAAAAATCATCATCAGAAAATTCAAATTTAGTTCCTTCTTTACTATCATTTCCTCCAGTATTAACAGCTAGTAAAGTAGTATGAGCATTATGATCTTTTTTATATAAGTAGTGTGAGTCTTGACCAGCAACGACAGGAATATTAAACTTTTTACCTAAAGCAATAATTCCATTTCTAAGTTTTTTATCATTTTCTACATTAGGATGAGAATGAACTTCAAGAAAATAATATTCTTTACCAAAAATAGATTGATGTTCTTTAATTAGTTCTTCTACCTTTTCTGAATTTTCTGATAGGACCGCCTGAGAAAGTTGACTACCCATACAACCCGAAAGACAAATAATTCCATCATGATATTGACGCAATATTTCTTTGTCCATTCTAGGTTTATAATAATATCCTTCTAAATTAGCTAGAGTTACTAAATGCATTAGATTTTTGTAACCCTGTTTATTTCTAGCTAGAAGGGTTAAATGATATCTTTTATTATCTATTCCAGGTTCTTTATCAGCTCTACCTCTTTCCGCTATATAAGCTTCAACGCCAATGATAGGTTTTATTCCAGCTTTTTTACATTCTTTGTATAGTTCAATGGCCCCATACATATTACCATGATCAGTTAGAGCAATGGCCTCCATTTCATTGTCTTTAGCCATCTTAACCATATCTGGTATTTTTGAAAGTCCATCCAATAATGAATAATGACTATGGGTGTGTAAATGTATAAATTTTGAACTCATTGTTCCAGTATAACAAAAAATGATATAATTCTTAAATGGATAAAACTCCCCAATTTAATAAGGAAATTTCTATAATTCTAGAAAAAATGAAGCCAGGAGTTAGAAAATGTGTTCAATGTAATTTGGATTTTCCAATAACTAACCTCGACATTGATTTTTTTAAAAAATTTAAAGTTCCAGAACCTAAAAGATGTCCAGAGTGTAGAAGACAAATAAGGTTAGCCTTTACTAATTACACGACTTTTTTCAAAAGAGATTGTGATGTTCCAAATCATAATGAAAAAATTATTTCTACTATTCCAAAAGATACGTCATTCCCTGTTTTTGATTTTGATTATTATTGGCATGGTGATTATAATTGGAAAAATTATGGAATAGATATTGATTTAAAAAAACCATTTGAAATTCAATTTAAAAATTTATTTTCTATTGTTCCTCAGCCAGCTCTTACTCGTGACCCTGCTAGTGTAAATAGTGAGTATTCTTCTTACGGAGAACATTTTAAAAATTGTTATTATCTTTTTGGTGGGCTAAATGCGGAAAATATTATGTTTAGTATGTGGCCTATTAATTCAAGAAATTCTTTAGATACACTCATAGCTCAAAATACGGATTTAATATACGAGGGTGTCTATCCGAAAAATTGTTATAATTGTAATTTTATTTATTTTTCCAAGGATTGTCTAAATTCGAGTTTTATTTATGATTGTCGGAATTGTACAGATTGCTTTGGTTGTGTAAATTTACGAAATAAAAAATATTGTTTTTGGAACAAACAATTATCTAAAAAAGAATATTTTAAAAAAATTGAAGAAATTAATTTAGGAAGTAATCGAGAACTAGATAATTATAAGAATAAATTTATAGAATTTGTTAAAAGTTTACCTATTAGAGCTACCCGTAATGAACACTCTATTAATGTTGTTGGGAATTATTTAATTAATTCAAAAAATTGTTTTATGTCTAGTTGGTGTTTAGTTTCAGAAAATTTAAGTTATACTGACTTTGTTATGAACAATAGAGACTGTTATGATTGTACAAGTTCAAATGATGGTGAAAAACTTTATAGTGTTTCAGCTACTGGAACAGATTGTTTTAATGTTAAATTTTCTGTTTTTAGTCTTGTTCTTTCTGATTGTGAATATACTATGAATTGTAAAGATTCTAAAAATCTTTTTGGTTGTATTGGAATTAAGAATGGAAAATTTTGTATTTTTAATAAACAATATACTGAGGAAGAATATTGGGAAAAACTCGATGAAATAAAAATAAAGATGTTAAGAGAGGGGGAATATGGTGAATTTTTCCCTATATCCGTTAGTCCTTTTCCTTATAACGCTTCATTGTCAAATATTGTTTATAATATTTCTAAAAAAGAAGTCCTAGAATTGGGTGGATGGTGGTATGATGATGAAAAAAATTTGCCTAAAAATATTAAATTAGTCAAAGCTAAAGATTTAACTGATGATATTCAATCTGTTCCAGACGATATCTTAAATAAAGGAATATTGAGTAGAAAAACTAATAAACCATTTAAAATTACAAAGGAAGAGCTAATTTTTTATCGTCGTAAAAATTTAGCTCTTCCTTTAGATTCTCCATACGAAAGAATAGTTTCTAGATTTGATTTTGTTAATAACTTTAAAATTATAAAGGATAAATGTACCCAATGTGGTATTAAAATCTGGAGTAGTTATGATTCTAAATTAGGGTATAAACCATATTGTGAAAAATGTTATCAAAAAGAAATATATTAGATATATTATAGGAGTTGATGAAGTTGGAAGAGGTCCAATTGCTGGTCCAGTAGCTGTTGGGGCTTTTATGTGCTCGCCAGACTTTTTTAATTCTTTACCAACTAATTTTTCTAATGGAAAAAAAATTAAAATAAGAGATTCTAAAAAATTAAGTAAAAACAGGAGAGAAGATTGGTTTAATTATTTATCTGAAAGAAAAAAACAAGGAGAATGTAATTTTGCTGTTTCTTTTGTTTCTTCAGATATGATTGATAAATTTGGAATTAATAAGTGTATTCAAAAAGCTTTAGATAAATCACTGGATAAAGTAATAAAACAAAATCATTTAAATTTACCCCGCTTTACCCCAGAGGGGTCCTATACGGATGAAAATTTAAATGATTTTGTTTTATTTTTAGATGGAGGATTAAAAGCTCCTAAAAATTATCTTAGACAAAAAACTATTATAAAGGGAGATGAATTGAATCCAGTGATATCTCTTGCATCCATAGTCGCTAAAGTTTCGCGAGATAAAATAATGACTCAATATGCCTTAAAATATCCTAAATATGGATTTGAAAAACATGTTGGTTATGGAACAAAGGCTCATTACGAGGCTATAAAAAAATATGGACAAACTCCTATTCACCGCAAGACTTTTATTCACTAATCATTAAAATTTTTATTTAACCACTGCTTTATTTCAAATTTATCCTCCTTAAGCCAAGCAGAGTTGGAATATATTCTCTCATATGATTGTTCAAGTGTTCTTTCTGCTCCAGGTGCAGAATTTTTTTCAAAAAACTTTTTAGCGAGGATGGCATCTCTTATTTTTAGATGACGACCTAAAGGATTAAGTAATCCAGAAAGAAAATGTCCTCCTTCTCCATATAATTTTAGTAAAATATTCCAATTTTTCCTTATAAATTTCCAAGTTAAATCTTTTCCATATTCATTTTGCCAAGTATAAATAATTAATCGGGGAGCATCTTGGTTTCGAACATCTTCTGAAAGAGCAAACTCAAGAGTATTTTTAAGTAACTCTTTATTTTTAAAACGGCTTAAAGCATAACCATATCTTTCTTTTTCCTCATGCATTTCTTCTTTTCTATATAATTCTCTAAATTGTAGCCATTCTTTTTTATCACCACTTTGAGCAATAATTCCATAAATAGCAGACCTTAAATTAGCTTCAATTTTATTCTTTTTAGAATTTTTCCATAATTTTTGAGCATTTTCAATAACTTCTTTATCTCCATAAAATCCAGCTTGTGAAACAACTAAGCTTCTTAAAAAGATATGAGAATCATTTTCATTTGATTTTTTATTAAAACTCATCTTTTCAGCTAAAGGACTAAAAAGACTCAAAGCATATTTATTAAATTGTTTTTTAAACAATTCAGAAGAAATAATATTATAAACACGATTAATTCCAAAGGATATTCCTGACCAAACAATATATTCAGTTTCATTCTTATAAGCTAAAGAAAACTGGAGAGCCGTAATTGTTTTTATATAACCACCTTCAGCAAGAGCGAAAAGATCACGAATTATTCCAAGTCTGTCACTAGTATCAAGCTTTCCAGCTAAGATTTGTTTTTTTAAGTATTCTAAAGTTTCTAAATCATATTTAACTCTCAAAAAAGATTTCTCACCCTTGTTTATCTTTCCGGTAAATTGATCATTTATTTTATCTTTTTTATTAGTTAAGAGTATTTTTTTATTATTATAACTAATCGGAATATTCCAAAGATTTTTTGTTTTATTATTTTTTCGAGAAATTCGGCTAGAAAAAAATCTTTCTTGATTTAAAATTAATTCTTGTTTTGAGGTGGAAGCTATAGTCACTAAAGGATAGCCAGTTTGTTGAGTCCAAGAATTCATAATTTTTTTTATAGATTTTCCACTAATTTTTTCAAAAGCTTCCCAAAGATCAACAGTTTTAGTATTTTTATAACTATGCTTTTTTAAATAATAATGTAATCCAGTCCTAAATTTATCTTCACCTAGATATAAAGCTAGCATTCTAATAACAGCAGAACCTTTAGCGTATGAAACCATATCAAATATCTCATTTATTTCATCTGGATGATTTACTTTTATCTCAATTGGGTGTGAATTAGATAGAGAATCAAGGTGTAATGCTATTTCATATCTGTTTACTAAATTTAAATCCCAAATATGCCAAGTAGGGAATAACTTATCTATACAAAGATTTTCCATATAAGAGGCAAAACCTTCATTAAGCCAAAGATCAGTCCACCAATGCATTGTAACTAAATTACCAAACCATTGATGAGCTAATTCGTGAGCTATAACAATAGCAACCCATCGTTTATTAGAAAGGGAAGTATGTTCTTCGTCTACCAAGAGTGCGCTCTCTCTAAAAGTTATGGCTCCCCAATTTTCCATTCCTGCACTTTCAAGATCAGGGATTGCGACAAGATCTAATGTTTTTAATGGATAAGGAATATCAAAATATTTGTTATAAAATTGTATGGATTTTATTGCTACACTCAGAGCAAACTTTGCTTGATGTTTTTTCCCAAAAGTAGTGAGAACTCTGACTAAAACATCTTTACCTGATAATTTGATATTTTTTTCAATCCATTCAAATTCTCCTACAATAAATGCTAATAAATAAGTTGACATTTTAGGGGTAGAATCAAAAGAAACAATTTTATAACCAGCTTCGTGTTTCTTTATATTGATGGGTAAGGTATTTGATATAGCGGTATGGGCTTCAGGTATTATTAGTTTCACCTTGAATATCGCTTTATAAACTGGCTCGTCAAAACAAGGGAAAGCACGGCGCGCGTCAGTTGCTTCAAATTGAGTGGTCGCTAAATATTTAGTTTTTCCATTTAATATATATTTACTTCTATAAAAACCTTGAAGATTTTCATTGATGATACCACTAAAGGTGATTGATATCTTAACTTTTCCAAAGGGAATTAATTCTTTAAAATAAAATGTTGCTGTTTCGCTTTTTATTTCATAAGTAATTTTATCTGCAAATTGCATTCTATTAACCCCCTTTTTTTTATAAGTTAATTTTACTGTTTCTATATCGATATCTTTAGAATGAATAATTATTTTTTTAATACCAGTTTTATTTTTCTGTGAAATTAAATTATTTTTTATTATGGCATCTATCACTTCGTTTCCACTAAATACAAAAGCCTCTAAATCAGGTTTTAATGTTAGATTATATTTAATAGGGATTAGATGAGATGGTAAATGTATTGATTTCTTTTGTTTAGTTTTTTTCATTTTTGTTTAGTGATTCTTCAATACGCTCAAGGGCTACTATAAAAGCAGCACGACGAATATCAGTTTTTAAATTTTTTGATCTGTTGTAGATTAATTCTGTTTCCTCATCCATTATTTTCTTAAGTTTTTCAAAAACTTCAGTTTCAGCCCAATGTTCATTTTTAAGGTTTTGTTCCCATTCAAAAGTAGAAACAGTTACACCTCCAGCATTAGCTAAAATATCAGGAGCAACAGTAATATCTCGTTCAAATAAAATATCATCAGCCTCAGGGGTTGTTGGACCATTGGCCAACTCAACTATAAGCTTAGCTTTGATATCCCTTGCGTTTTTTTCGGTTATTTGGTTTTCAAGTGCAGCTGGCATAAGAACATCACATTCTAGAACTAAAAGTTCTTCGTTAGAAATATTTTTTGATCCTGGAAAACCACTTATTTGTCGATTTGCTTTTTTATAATCTTTTAATAAATTAATATCAATTCCATCTTCCTTGAAAATAGCTCCTTTTGAATCTGAAAGAGCGATTATTTTATGTCCATCATCAGAAAGTATCTGAGCTGCGTTTGATCCAACATTACCAAATCCTTGAATTGCTATTTTACACGAAGTAGGTAACTCTAGTTTCTTCCTAATAACATCAAAAACATAGAAACCACCTAATCCAGTAGCAGGACCTCGGCCTTCAGAACCACCAACTTCAATAGGTTTTCCTGTTACAACTGCATTGCTTTCATCTCCAGTTATTTTATAATATTCGTCTGCCATCCAAGCCATTATTTCTGGAGTTGTATTAACATCTGGAGCAGGGATATCAACTTTAGGACCAATAACAGGAGCCATTAGTTTAATCCAACCACGAGATAATTTCTCTAATTCCCCCTTAGAAAGTTCTTTGGGGTTAACAGTGATTCCGCCTTTTCCACCTCCCATAGGAATATTGGTAACTGCACATTTCAAGGTCATCCAAAAAGCCAAGGCTTTAACTTCTTCTATATCAGTATTTTGATGAAAACGAATTCCACCTTTATAAGGACCGCGGGCATTATTATATTGAACTCTATAACCTTCAAATATTTTTAAACTCCCGTCGTCCATTATTACAGGTATTGAAATTCTTATTTCACGATTTGGCTGATGTAAACGGTCTAAAAATTCTTGATTAAAAGATTTTATTTCTGTTGCTCTTTTAAGTTGGGAAAGTGCATTTTCAAATGGATTTTTCATATGATTTTATAAATTATGTGATGCAATATTGGTTGGAATATAACACTCATTTTCTTAAACTTAATAATATCTTATTCTATCACAAAAAACATATTGGCGTCATTGAGGTATTTTTTAATAAGAATTGTAGAAACTAAGAATAAGCTTTAGGAACTAAGGTTATTTTAGAATAAGGCTTAGTCTTGACAAATTAAGTATTTGTATGCTATAATACTCAAATGAAAAAGAATATACCTAAAATATTAATATCAATCGGAGCTTTAATTATATTTTTAATTAGTGTTAATTCAGCTTCTGCTTTTACTGCCTTCAACAATAATTACTCTTATTCAGATTGTAATTCTTCTTGGACGACTCCCATTAGTTGTAATGGTTCGTCTGCTTACAATATCCCTAATAATTATTATAGTAATTTGCAGAATGATTATACTAACCCTTCTTATTACAATAATAGTCAATATTCTAATAATCCTAATCAACAATATTCTTATAATAATCAAGCAGGAAAACCTATTGTAAATAATTATTATTATCAAATAACAACAAAACCAATTACAAAAACAAATGCTTCGAATGTAACTAGCAGAAGTTTAACTACTACTACAAAAAAGAAAATTAATTCTACTTCTTCTAAAACACAGAAATCTAATTCAGTTAATTCTTCAAATAAAAAAACTGATTTAACCCAATCCTTGAATAAGAATAATCTAACCGCTCTTTCTTTAGGCGGTTCGGGTGGTTTCCTTCCAAGTTCATTTTGGCAATGGTTAATAGTTATAGCTCTAATTTTAGCCATTATTATTTTGACCAGACTAATTAATAGATCAGTTCATCATAGAGATGATGATTCCATAGGTCCAGTACACTAACATTAGAGACACTAAATGTTAGAGTAATTTAAATTAAAATCTCCTGTAAAATATTAGGGGGTTTTAATTTTGCATTTTTGATTACTTTTTGTTAGTATAAACTTGTTATTCCGTGGTAGCTCAGCGGTAGAGCGGTCGCCTGTTAAGCGATTGGTCGTAGGTTCGATCCCTACCCACGGAGCAAA
>CAYNYY010000007.1:11558-33521 GCA_964401625.1 uncultured Candidatus Saccharibacteria bacterium | reverse complement strand
TGATAGTTGCATAGTTTAGCATATTTTTGCATAGTTTAGATTGATAGTTGCATAGTTTGCTAGACTATGATAATATCTTTATATGAAAGAAAAACTACTAACTATCACAGAAGTGGCTGGAATTTTAGGTGTTTCTCTTGATACTTTGCGTCGTTGGGATAAAAGTGGTAAATTAGTCGCAATTAGAAAAGATGGTGGCACCCATCGATACTATCGTGAAAAAGATTTAGAAATTTTTACTAGCAATTTAATGAAATTTGCCACTGAATGGATTTATGACGGTATCGAATTTCCAGGTACATTTTATTGTCCAACAAGTTCTATTTTTAATGCAAGACTGACAAAAATGCAGAATATGCTAATGCATAAGCCTGGGTTTGAAAAATTATCTTCTTTAATTGTTTTAATTACTGGAGAAATTGCTGATAATTCATTTGCTCATAATTTAGGAAAATGGCCAGATGTACCGGGAATTTTTTTTGGCTATGATCTTACTAAGGGTATTATAGTTCTTGCTGATAGGGGCTTGGGTATTTTAGAAACATTACGCCGTGTTCGACCAGAACTTTCAGATCATATCACAGCAGTAAAAGTCGCATTTACTGAATTTATTTCTGGACGTGCACCAGAAAAGCGAGGCAATGGACTTAAACTTGTTCGAGAAGTGTCTCTAGAACAACCAATTGATTTATTCTTTACAAGTGGCGATGCTGAAGCTCGTATAAAAAATTCTGATAAAATATTTCGTGTTACGCGTGGTCAGCGTATTGCGCGAGGGTGCTTAGCAAAAATAGAATTTTAGTATATTTTAAAAATATGAAATTACAATTAGAAAAATTTGGTAAAATGTTATTATCTCGCGAGTTGGGTAGTGAGGCTTTTAAAGCTTTTCAGTCAACTTTATGCGAACTCCCTAAAAATGAAGAGTTAGAAATAGATTTTTCAGGGGTATTAACATTATCACCGTCATGGGCAGACGAGTTTTTAACTCCTTTATTAAATCAATTAGGCAATCGTTTAATTCTTTTGGCTAGTGATAATCTTTCAGTGCATGCGACACTTAAAATACTTGCTGAGGCTAATAAGTATTCATTTAATATCAAAAATTAATATCTCAGTAATGCTGTAATTATTATAAAAACAAAAAATGAAAGATAGCATAATATGCTAACAAAATTAAAACTTCAAAGAATAGTTAAAGTTAAACCCACAAAACCTTTTGATTTTGATTCAACTTTTCACAAACCTGATCACTTCACATCAGGTGATAATTTATGGAAGACAGGAATTCGCTGGCAAACCTGGAATTGGCAAGGCAAAAAATTAGGAATTAAATTTATTGATTGTGGAACAGTTATGAATCCACTTATTACCATAAAAATCTATGCGAAGAATAAACTTGCGAAAGATTTCGTTAATTCACTTATTACTGAAATAAAATATCTTTTTAATCTTGATCTAGACCTTAAACCTTTTTATAAACAATTTAAAAGCAACAAAAGACTTAGTCCAATAATCAAAAAATGGCGTGGTATGCGCCCTGGTCACCCGAGTTCACTTTATGAATATTTAATAATCGGAATTGTATTACAAAATGCAACTATTCGTAGAAGTTTACAAATGTTTCAAGTGCTACTTGAAAATTATGGTTCACTCTTAGAATTTGACGGCAAAAAGTTGTGGTGTTTTTGGAATGAGGGCGGATTAAGTAAAGTGAGTGAGGAAGATTTACGTTTACTTAAGGTTGGCTATCGTGCCAAATCGATTAAAAAAATAGATGAGCAATTTGCCAATGGTCTTATAAATGATATGGAGTTACGTAAAAAAGATAGAGAAACACAAATGGACGAATTATTAAAACTATACGGAATCGGACCAGCGACGGTTTGGTATATTCTTTTTGATGTTTTTCACCACTTTGATTTTTTCAATCATATATCACCTTGGGAACAAAAAATCTATTCAAAATTGTTTTTTAATCAAGATGCTGATAATCCTGTATCTGTCGAGAAAATTCTCAGATATTTTGAACAATTTGGAGATTACAAACAACTCGCTGTGCATTATATTTGGGAAGATTTATGGTGGAAGCGGAAAAATGAGCATATTCCATGGCTTGAAAAGGAAATTCGTCTTTAGATAATATTGATAATTTGTTTATTAATATTATTATAGACTCAGCATATAATTATTTTTTCTCTCAAAGATAGGTTTAGATTTTATTTAATAACATAGCACCAAAATACATTTCGTTGTTTTAAAAAATAAAACCTATATAATTAAATTAATTATGAGTATCTTTAATTTAATAAATTTTTCCGCAGCATTTCAATGGGTTATACATTTTGGTTATCCATTGATGTTTCTAGCTATGCTTATTGAAGGACCTATTGTAACTGCAGCTGCATCTTTTGCTATAGTATTTGGATATTTTAACTTTGGTATTATTTTTATTTTGGCTTTTTTGGGGGATATTGTTGCTGATATTATTTATTATGCAATAGGATATTTCAGTAGAGTAGCTCTTATAGAGAAGTTTGGATATCGTTTTGGATTGACACAAAAACGGATGGAAAGATTAGAATCTCTTATTAACAAAAATCCAATCAAAACACTCATTGCTCTTAAATTAACTCCAATTATTCCAACTCCAGGGCTGATGATTGTTGGAACTACTAAGATGCCCCTTAAAAAATTCATCATTTTGAGCTCCATCGTTGTTATACCTAAAACTATTTTATTTATGTTGGTTGGTTATTATTTCGGTCAAGCTTATGATACAATTATAAAAACAGTCAAAAGTGGAGGGCTTGTTTTAGTTTTTATTCTAATTGCCATAGTAATTATTTATTATGGGTTTACAAAAATTTCAGCTTATCTCGCCAGGAAGGTTGAAAAAATTTGATTAGGAAATATTATTATATTTAAGTTGTGATATTTTAATTTTTTATATGAAAATCGCTATTTTTACAGATAATTTTTACCCCGAATTGAGTGGCATTTCTGATTCAATAATTACAACAGCCAAAGAGCTTGCCAAGTTAGGGCACACTATAAAATTTTTTGTTCCAGAATATTCTAAAAAGAATTTTCAAACAGCGGGACTCAAATATAAAAAAGAAATAGATTTAGGAGATAACATTACAATTACTCGTCTTTTTGCTTTTCCTTTTATAGGCCCGACTAAACAAGCAAGAATGGTAATTCCAATAGGGATACGGACGCTGGCAATTAGAAAATTCAATCCCGATATTATTCATTCACATCTATTTTTTGGTGTTGGTATTGAGGCTCTCATTGCCTCAAAAATATTAGGGATACCATTCATTGGAACCAACCACACGGCTATTACAGAATTTCTTAAATATGCACCATTCAAGAATAATTGGTTAAAGAAAATTAGTATCAAATATGTTAATTGGTATTATGGAAAATGTCAGTTTGTGAGTGCTCCTTCTCAATCTGTTTTTGATGAGATGAAAAGAAATGGATTTAATATAAAACATGAAATTATATCTAATCCTATAGAATTAGATATATTTAATAAACCTAAAAAAATAAACAATATAGATGAAAAAAAAATCTATAAAAAAACTTTTAGATTAAATGACAAAACTATTGTTTGTGTGGGAAGACTAGCTCCAGAAAAAAACATTGATATTATTATAAAAGCAATTGCGATAGTAAAAAAGATAATTCCCGATATCACTTTAATAATTGCAGGACACGGGACATCTTCACAGCTATTAGAGAATCTAGTGGAAAAACTTAAATTGACAGATAATGTACGATTTTTAGGGACGTTAAACCATAAAGATTTATCAAATTTATATAAAGCTTCCGAAATATTTACAATAGCGAGCACCTCTGAAACACAAAGTATGGCGCTTATCCAAGCAATGGCTTGTAAATTACCAGTTATTGGTGTTAGGGCGCGAGCTCTTCCGGAGTATATTGGAGATAGAGGAATACTTATTAAACCAGGAGATATAAAAATGTTAGCACAGAAAATAGTCTTTCTCCTTGGAGATTCTAAACTTCGAGATGAACTTGGAGAACAAGGTTTTCAATTTGTACAAAACTTTTCTCAAAAAAATATTGCCTTAAAATGGGGAAAAATTTATCAGAAAAATATAAATAATTTAGGAAAAATGAAACTCAGTATTATTATACCAGCTCATAATGAGCAAGAATATATTGCTCAATGTCTTAAATCTATTAAAAAAGATGCCAAAACAGTATCTGAAGATATTGAGATTATTGTGGTCAATAATGCTTGTACTGACAACACCAAAGAAATTGCACTTTCTTTTCCTGGAGTTTCTGTTGTAGATGAGAATAGGAGAGGATTATCAATGGCTAGGCAAGCAGGTTTTAGAGCTTCTACTGGTGATTTAATTGCTAACGTTGATGCTGACACTATTATGCCATCAGGTTGGACAAAAAAGGTATTAAGAGAATTCACGAAAAATGATAATTTGGTTGCACTATCTGGTCCTTATGTTTATTATGATCGTTCTTTTTTGATGAATGTATTTATTTGGCTCAGTTATTATTCAATTGGATATTTGTCACACTTAATAAATCACCATATTCTAAAAATAGGGGCTTTATTACAAGGAGGTAATTTTATCTTAAAGAAAAGTGCACTTGAAAAAATTAGTGGTTTCAATACTGATATTAAGTTTTATGGAGAAGATATAGATATAGCTAGGCGTATTCAAAAACAAGGTAGGGTCAAATTTACCTTTCTCTTACCAATGAAAACATCGGCTAGAAGATTTACTCAAGATGGAACCATAAAAACAGCTATTAAATATATAATAAATTATTTTTGGGTTATTTTTTTCAAAAAACCTTTTAGGTATAAATACACTTATGTTGGAGAATCTAATCAATTTTCGAAATACAAGAAAGATGATTGAAAAATATTATTTATTATTCAATTCTGAATTAATAATATTAACAAATACACTAGTAGGTTGAGCGCCAGATATTATTTGATTACCAATAATAAATCCGGGAGTACCATTAATTCCAAATTTTGCACCTTCAGCCCTATCATCATTTAAGTCTCTTAAATAAGCTGATTTATTTTGTTTAACTTCTTGTTTAACTCTTTGCAAATTAATGCCTGGCATTTTTGTGCTGATGAGATTATAAATACTATTCAAATCTCCAAATCCTGAGTTCTCAGCATCTTGTGCTGCAAACATAAGATTATGCCAATTTTCATATTGATTAGGATAGAGTGCCCACATAGCATTTTCAACTAGTCCGGCATCTTGTGAATCTGGTCCAAGGAATTGGAAATCTTTAAATACAATTCGTACTTTACCTGTCTTTACATATTTATTAATTAAAATTGGAAGTGTGTTATCTTCAAAACGTTTACAAAATGGACATTGAAAATCAAACCAATAGGCAATTGTTACAGGAGCATCTGGACTGCCTATAAAAGGCTCATTTTGAGTTTTTACATTTTTTATATTAACAGCTGTTTTCTCTGTTTTTATTTGAGCTATGCCATTGTTAACAGTTTTTGTAGTAGGCTGTGAATTACCACTAGAAGAATAGATTATTGCTCCTGCAATCAACACACCTACAACAAGAATTATCACCGACATTATAAGATTATTTTGTTTTTGTTTCATAATATTTTTTTATTTGAATTTATTTAATAATCCACTTCATCATAATATACAATATGATTATTTGCAAATTTTTAAAAATTTGATGTAAACATTTATTTTTATATGATTTTAGTGCATAATGTATAAATGAATACACAAAAACAAAAAATGGGTAAATTAGTTTTAACTAGACATCACGAATCTGAGTGGAACAAGTTGGGAAAATGGACTGGCATTACTAATGTTCATTTAACAGAAAATGGTTTTGAGAAATCAAAAGAAATGGAAAGTTTAATAAAAGATATTTATTTTGACTATGCTTTCATCTCTGAACTAATTCGTACTCAAGAAACTTTAACTTCTATGCTGACAGGTTATGATCTTAATAAAAAGATTTCAGTAATAAAGGCTAGTGAATTAAATGAACGAGATTATGGTGATTATACTGGTAAGAATAAATGGGAAGTAAAAAAAGTACTTGGTGAAGAAAAATTTAACAAGCTTCGTCGTGGTTGGAATTATGCTGTTCCTAATGGTGAAACTTTAAAAATGGTTTATGAAAGGGCAGTTCCTTTTTATATTGAAAAAATACTACCTCTTATTAAAGAAGGAAAAAATATTCTTGTAGTTTCTCACGGTAATACCATTAGAGCATTAGAAAAATATATTGAAAATATTTCAGATACAGATGTTGCTAAAGTGGAAATGATTTTTGGAAGTGTACTTATTTACGATGTAGATAATGAAGGTCACATAATTGACAAAGAAGTAAGAGAATTATAATTATGAAAACATTTATATCACAACTTGATTGGCGTTTTGCTACAAAAACTTTTGATTCAAAAAAAAATGTTTCAGAAGAAAATCTAAATAAAATATTAGAAGCTGTTCGTAAAGCCCCTAGTTCTTTTGGACTCCAACCTTTTCATGTATTTGTTGTTTCAAACAAAGAATTACGTAAAAAAATTAGGGAAGTATCATTCAATCAACCTCAAACTACAGAAGCTTCATACTTGCTTATTTTTTGTGCTCGTAATGATATAAATTCTAGAATTGATTCTATGATAGAGATTATCTCTGAAGGAAATGAAAAAATAAAAAAAAATCTTTCATTTAAAAGAAATACAATGAAAGAATCTATCAAGAAGAAATCTAACGATGGTCTTATAAATTGGTCAGCTCAACAAGCTTATTTAGCTCTTGGTTTTGGATTAGCAGCTTGTGCTGAACTTAAAATTGATTCATGTCCAATGGAGGGTTTTGATCAAGATGCTCTCAAGAAAGTATTAGATCTCCCCGACAATTTCTTTCCATATGCATATCTAGCTATTGGATATCGAGCAAAAGGACCACTAAAACAGAAGTTTAGATTTTCTAAAGATGAATTATTTACGCTAAAATAATTTAGTTCTAGATAATTAGATTAAGGTTCGAAAATTGTTGTTGTAAAAAAATTATGTGTGGAATTATTGGATATATAGGTAAAGAAAAATCTCTCCCAATCTTGATAAAAGGATTGAAGGCTCTTGAGTATCGTGGTTATGATTCAGCCGGTATTGCTCTAATTGTAAATAATAAAATTGAAACTCGGAAAAGTGTTGGGCAAGTTAAAATTTTAGAACAATCTCTAAAAAATAAATTTAATTTAGATAGTCATATTGGGATAGGACATACACGTTGGGCAACACACGGAATTCCAAATAAACCTAATGCACACCCTCATTCTGATTGTCTAAAAAACATATCTGTAGTTCATAATGGCATCATTGAAAATTATAAAGAATTAAAAAAGTATTTACAAAAAAATGGACATCATTTTCTATCAGATACCGATAGTGAAATTATTCCTCATCTTATTGAAGATTTTATAAATAAAGGTAAAAGTTTTGATAGAGCTCTTTCTGATACTATAAAAATGATTAAAGGAGCATATGCTCTTGTAATAATAAATATAAAAACTCCAAAAATTTTATATGCTACAAAATTTTCTAGTCCATTAGTTATTGGGGTTGGTAAAGGTGAAAATATTATAGCCTCTGATTCGTCTGCTTTAGTTGGAAGAACAAAAGATGTTATTTATCTTAAAGATGGAGAAATTGCGAAAATTAGTAAGAAAGATATTTCCATTACTAATTTAAAAAATAAGAAAACTCCTATTGAAATTGTTCGTTTAGAAACAGACTTAGAACAAGCCCAAAAAGGCGACTTCCCTCATTTTATGTTAAAGGAAATTTTTGAGGGACCAGAAGTTATACGTTTAGCTTATGGAGGTAGGATAAATAGTAATGATGGGGAAGTTAAACTAGGAGGGTTAGAAGAAATTATGAATGAATTAAAGGGAATAAAAAGGATAATGATATTAGCTTGTGGAACTTCTTATTATGCAGGACTAGTTGGGGAATATCTTTTTGATGAAATTGCTAAAATTCCTACTGAGGTTCACTTTGCTTCAGAATTTCGTTATAAAAATAAACCATTTAACGAAAAAACTCTTGCTATTGTAATTTCTCAGTCAGGAGAAACAGCAGATACCCTAGCAGCTCTTCAAAAAGCAAAAAAACATGGTTTACTTACAATAGGGATTGTTAATACTGTTGGTTCTACAATTGCCAGAGAAACCAATGCAGGAGTTTATAATCATGCCGGACCAGAAATTGGAGTTGCCTCAACAAAAGCTTTTCTTTCTCAATTAACGATTATTTTTTTAATAGCAATATACCTTCAAAAAAATGAGGGAAATAAAAACTCATCTAAAAAATTATTAAAAGAAATTGAAAGAATTCCTAAGAAAATAAAAATAATATTAGATCAATCAAAAGAAATTGAAAAATTGGCTAGAAAATATAAGAATTATGAAAACTTTCTTTTTCTTGGTCGGCGATACAATTATCCTGTTGCCCTTGAAGGTGCACTTAAACTGAAAGAGGTTTCTTATATACATGCTGAAGGTTATTGTGCTGGAGAAATGAAACATGGTCCTATTGCTATGATTAGTTCTAAATTTCCAACTGTAGCAATAATTCCACAGAATGGTATTTCTGAAAAAATGTTTTCAAATTTAGAAGAAATTAAAGCTAGAAAAGGGTTAATTTTTGCAATAGCCACAAAAGGTGATAATAAAATCGCTTCTCTAGCAGATGATGTTTTTTATATACCGAAAACAATAGAACTACTTGAACCACTTTTAACTATTGTACCTCTCCAACTTTTTGCTTATTATATTGGAATTAAAAGAGGCTATGATGTTGATAAACCAAGGAATCTAGCGAAATCTGTTACTGTTGAATAATCTTTTTATTTAGATTTTCTAATGAGCTACCGCAAAACCTATAACTTTTTTAGCTCCAGCTTTCTTAAGAATTTTTATAATTTCATTAATCGTTCCACCAGTTGTTGTGACATCATCAATAATAATAATTGTTTTTCCTTTAACATTACTCTTTTTTTTAATCTCGAAAGTGCCGCGAATATTTTTTAATCGTTTTGATCTACTAGTAATTTTAGCTTGAGGAATTGTTTCAATTTTTTTTATAACAATGTTAGTTTTGACCATCATAACATCTTTACTTTCTTTATTACAAAAACCTTGAGCAATTTTTTGAGCTTGATTATAACCGCGCTTTCTCATTTTCATTTTTGAAATTGGAACTGGAATAACAAAAATAGGAGATCCGGCAGTATATATTTTTATATCAGAAATATCTTCCAAAAGTTCATTGTATAAAATTTCACCTAATTTTTGTCCAAGGTATGGACGATGATGATATTTTAGATCCCAAATAATTTTTTTAATTAATAAATTATGATATTCAAAAACAGCTATAATATTTTCTGTATTTCTCTCTTCAATCTGATTTATTCCTAATAAACAATTTGAACAAAATATTTCTCCTTTTTTTTCGCAACCTAAACACACAGAAGGAGATAATAACTCCAAAAACCAATTAATTATTATTTTTATAATATTAAAACTAAATTTCACACTCTTATTTTACTATATTTATGATATACTAGTATAGCAATTCATGAATAATTCATTAAAAAAAATAATTTCTGATGGCCTAAATAGTTTGTCGGACATCTTTCATCAAGATGTTAATTCTTTTAGCTCCTTGGGAATTGATATTGGCTCATCAACAATAAAAATTGTTCAACTTAAAAAGAAAAATAGTAGGGTTATACTTGAAACATATGGTGCTTTGTCTCTCGGACCTTATGCCAATACAGATATTGGTTCTATCACAAATCTTTCCACAGAAGATATAGCTAAAGCTTTATTAGATGTTATAAGAGAATCAAAAGTTACTATTCGTTCTGGGGCTATAGCAATTCCATCATCTTCAAGTCTTATTTTTACGATATCGTTACCAAATAAAATTAATGAGAATAATTTATCTTCTATTGTTCCGATTGAAGCTCGTAAATATATACCAATACCTATTTCTGAAGTGACACTTGATTGGTCAGTAATCTCGCAAGAACCAAAATCATTTATAGATACTGATAATGTTAATAATGTTAATGAACTTGGACACAATGATACGAAAAGTGATTCACAGCTGAACATTTTAGTTGTTGCTATTCATAATGGAACCCTTTCCCGATATCAAGAAATATTAAAAAAAACAAAAATACAATCAGAATCTTTTGAAATGGAAGTTTTTGCAAATATCCGTTCTTTTATTAGGCACGATTTATCTCCAATTTTAATGATGGATTTTGGAGCTTCAAAAACGAAAATAGCTATTATTGAAGCCGGAATTATTCGCATTTTTCATGTCGTTAATCGTGGTTCAAGTGATATTAGCAAAAACATAGCCCAATCATTAGGAATTCCATTTGTTGAAGCTGAAAAGCTTAAAAGATCTATTGGCCTCACAGGTTCTAGTAATTCAGAAGTGAAAGATATCATAAGTTTATCAATAGATTATATTTTTTCAGATACAAAAAGTGTTGTGTTTGCTTATGAGAAGAAGTATAATAAAAGTATTAGTAAGGTTGTTTTAACTGGTGGAGGTTCTGTTTTGAATGGATTACTTGAACGGGCCAAAGAAACTTTACATACTGAGGTTGTTTATACCAACCCATTTTCCAAAACGGAAGCCCCAGCTTTTTTACAGTCAATCTTGGAAACTAGTGGTCCTGAATTTTCAATAGCTGTTGGATTAGCACTTCGTCAATTGTTATAATATAAATAATATGGAGAATTCATTTCAAACATCATTTATACCTAAAAAACCGATAAATTCTGTTGATACAGTAATAGAAAAACCCAAGAGTATTTTTACTATTTTATCTGTTATTTTATTGATTATCACAATTATTACTTCTGTTGGGTTTTTTGCTTATAAAAGTTATTTAATTAAACAAAAAAAATCATTATCTGTTTCTCTTCTAAAAATACGTGAAAGTTTTGATCAAAATACGATTAGCAAATTAGAATTATTTGATAGAAGAATCACTACAGCTAAAAGTATTCTTGACAAACACATTGTTCTTTCTCCAACATTTGAATTACTTGGATCTTTAACTATTCCAAGTATACAGTATACTAGTTTCAAATATTATACTAATAATAAAGGATTTTACGTAAAATTATCTGGAATTTCCCGTGATTATAAATCAATTGCTCTTCAAGCTGATGTTTTCAATAGTAATAAGGGTCGATACTTCAAGGATGTCATTTTTTCAAATTTAACAAAAAATAGAAAAAATTATGTTACTTTTAATATTAACTTCATGATTGATCCTATTCTTTTATCTTATCAGAATAATATTTTACTTAAACAAGCTCAAGTAGGTCCATTGAATTCATCTAATAATTAAATTATGAAAATATTTTTTCCAATTTCTATAGTCACTATATCTGTAATCATTTTCTTTGTGGTTATTAATCCACTTTACAATAATATTAAATCATTAAAGAATGATGTTTCTACTTATAATAATGCTCTTAACAGTTCAACCAATTTACAAAAAAGAAGGAATTCTCTTCTAGAGAAATATAGAAACATCAGTCAAAAAAATAAAAATCGTTTAGATAATTTTTTACCAAATACAGTAAATAACATAAAATTTATTCTTGAAATTGAAAGAATAGCTAATCTTCACGGTATGCCATTAACAGATATTAAATTTGAGGATAGACAAAATGAAAACTCAAATAATGTATCTTTAGGTAGCAAAATGGTCATCTCAAATAATATTTCTAATTCTAAGTCCTATGGAGTATTCCCTGTTGAGTTTATTACAGAAGGTAGTTATAATTCTTTTATTCTTTTCTTAAAGGACATAGAGCATAATCTAAGAATTATGGATATTAAATCTATTTCATTCGCCGTTCCAAACTCTGCAGTTAAAATAGGAAATGGTATTAACCCTAATATCTATAGTTATAAATTAAATATACAAACTTATTGGCTTAAATAATATGAAAAAACCTTATCATAAAATTTTAATAATATTTTCTATTCTAGTAATTGTTATGGGGGCCTATTTTTATTTCTCAAGTGACACAACGCCAGAAGCTTCCTTGTCTTCATCACTAGGATCATCTCTATCTGAAAATAATTCTAGTTCTTCTAAAACAAAGATTGCTTCAAATATTGCCTTTATCTCAACCCTTGATTCTTTAAAAAGAATTGATATAAATACTACACTCTTCGCAAGTAAAGCTTTTCAATCTTTGAATGATAATACTGTAAAACTAGAAGATGTAGCTTCCGGTAGAGTTAATCCATTTGCTCCAACTATAAATCGATTGATAAAGAATATTCCAATTGTCTCCCAAGTTACTACTAATAAACCATTAGAAATAAAAAATAAAACAGCAGTGTTAAGTGGTGTTGTTAGAAATACTACTGGAGCGACAGATGCATATTTTGAATATGGACCAACAAACAAATTAAGTCAAAAAACATCATCTGTTACGGTTTCTCTTATCGGTATATTTATCTCTAACATTACTGGGTTAAAACCAGAAACAAATTATTTTTATAAAGCTTGCGCTAAAATAAACAACACTCCATTTTGTGGTGATATCATTCCTTTTAGTACTATTAAATAAATTATGACATTTTTAGAAACATTAGTAAAAAATAATATTATAGAAGAGGATCAGGTATCTCAAATAATTGAACTGGCTGATAAAAAATATAAAGGAAGTATTGATCAAGCATTACTTGAATTTAATGTTGATGAAAATAAAGTACTTGAGATAAAAGGGAAATTTTTTAATATTCCAATCCGTAATGTTGATCCCAACAGTGTTTTATCCTCTACTCTTAGATTAGTGCCAGTAGATACAGTAAAAACATGGAATTTTATTCCAATAGGAGTGAATAATAATGTTATTGAAATTGGTATTATTGATCCAGAAAATGTTCAAGCAATGGATGTCCTTACTTTCATAACGGCTAAAATAGATAAACCATTTAAATTATTTTTAATTTCGATTTCAGCTTATAATGAATTATTTAAAATGTATGATGGACTTACAAATGAGGTAGATCAGGCTCTTTCTGAACTTGATTCTGAAATTGCTTCAGCTAAAAATGATGATTTATTTAAGAAAGGTAAACAAAATACAGATGGGGAAAACATAATTAAAAATAAGATCATAGTAGACGCACCAATTATTAAAATTGTGGCAGTTATCATAAGACACGCTACTGAAGGTCGGGCTTCGGATATTCATATTGAAAATATAGGAGATAGAATTAAAGTTCGTTTTCGTGTAGATGGACGACTTTACACCTCGTTATCTTTACCAATAACAGTTTATAGTGGAATTATTGCGCGTATTAAAATTTTATCAAAACTCCGACTTGATGAAAAACGTAAACCCCAAGACGGTGGCTTCTCGGCTAGGATAGATGGGCGTAAAATTGATTTTCGTGTCTCAACAATGCCATCCTATTATGGGGAGAAAGTTGTGATACGTATTTTAGATCCACAAAGAGGAGTTAAAACTCTTGATAATCTTGATTTATCTCCAGACAATTTAGTTCTTATCCGCGAAGCCATCAATCGTCCTTATGGTTTAATTCTAATTACTGGTCCAACAGGTTCAGGAAAAACTACAACTTTGTATTCTTTAATGAAGGAACTTGATAGTGAAAGTAATAATATTGTTTCACTTGAAGACCCTATAGAATTTCAGATTCCTGGGGTTAATCAATCACAAGTAGCTCCTGAAATTGGTTATACTTTTGCTTCAGGACTGCGTTCTCTCTTAAGACAAGATCCAGATATAATAATGGTTGGAGAAATTCGAGATAGAGAAACAGCTGAACTCGCTATTCAAGCAGCTCTTACTGGACATTTAGTTTTTTCAACTTTGCACACCAATAATTCCATTGGGGCGATTCCCAGATTAATAGATATGGGGATTGACCCTTACCTTATTGCTCCAACTTTAGTTCTTTGTGTTGCTCAAAGATTAGCTAAGAAAATTTGCCCAACTTCAAAACATGCAATTCCGATGGAAGAATCTGTAAGAATTATGATTAATAAGCAGTTTGAAGATTTACCAGAAAAGTTTAAATCCAAAATAGAAATTGGGAATAATATATATGAAGCAGTACCATCACCAGAATGTTCATCTGGTATAAAGAATCGTGTTGCTATATATGAAATGTTCAAAGTTGATAAGGAAATGGAGAGGGTTATCTTATCAAGACCCGCAGAACAAGAGATTTATAAACTTGTCCGTTCACGAGGAATGTTAACTGTTCGTGAAGATGCTATTATCAAAGCATTAGATGGGCAGATACCGTTTCAAGAGATATATAAATTCTAATAAATAAATAATACATATTTATGATATAGGAAAATAATTATAATTATATTATACTAGACTAAGTATGGAATTAAAGAAAAAAATTTTTATTATTGATGACGACAATTTTCTTCTTGATATGTATTCATTAAAATTTGCTAAATCTGATTTTGATGTAACAACAGCTCTTGGTCCAGAAATTGCCCTTAAAAAACTTAAAGGTGGTTTTACCCCAAGCATCATACTTTTAGATATTGTTATGCCAGTAATGGACGGTTTTGAACTTATGGAAAAGATGAAAGAAAATAAATTAGCTCCTGATGCTATAAAAATTATTTTATCAAATAGAGGACAGCCATCTGACATCGCGCGGGGTAAGGCTCTTGGGGCTTCAGGTTATATTATTAAAGCCTCTACTACTCCAAGTGAAGTTATAGAGAAGGTACATGAAATTATAAATAATATAAATAAAAAAAATTAATGGATTATAAAAAATTTATAAATGATATAATTACTACTCTAATACATGAAGATGGATCTGATCTACATCTTGGAGCGAATCGTAAACCAGCAATACGTGTTAATGGAGAGCTAATTTTTGTTGTTAATCAAAAAGAATTGACTCAAGAAGATATGCTGAGTATCCTAAAAATATTACTTGGAGAGGAAAAAACTAACAATTTTCTTCAAGAAAAAGAAATTGATTTTTCCTATACTTTTAAAGAAGATGTTTATCTACGATGCAATGCTTTCTTCCAACGTGGTTCTATCTGTTTAGCTTTTCGATTGATTCCTAAAATAAAAACACTTGAAGAATTAAATCTTCCAGTCATTCTTGAAAGTTTTACAAAAAAGAAACAAGGATTTTTCTTAGTAGTTGGTCCTATTGGTCAAGGTAAATCAACAACACTGTCAACAATGATTGATATAATAAATAAAACAGAAGCTAGTCATATTCTTACTATAGAAGACCCAATAGAATTTGTTTATAAAGCTGATAAATCTATAATAGATCAGAGAGAGGTTGGTATTGATACTAATGATTTTCCAATTGCTCTTAAATCAGTTTTTCGTGAAGATGTAAATGTAATTCTAATTGGTGAAATGCGTAGTTTAGAAACAATTTCTGCTGCTGTAACAGCAGCAGAAACGGGCCACTTAGTTTTATCAACACTTCATACTAATAATGCTTCGCAAACTATT
This sequence comes from uncultured Candidatus Saccharibacteria bacterium, assembly GCA_964401625.1. Taxonomy (GTDB): domain Bacteria; phylum Patescibacteriota; class Minisyncoccia; order Phycocordibacterales; family UBA9973; genus UBA8515. The sequence goes on along the minus strand of CAYNYY010000007.1, from coordinate 17,906 downwards.
GATCGTATCATTGATTCATTTCCGCCAAGTCAACAAGAACAAGTTAGATTACAATTAGCTTCTAGTTTGCTTGGTATTTTTTCTCAACGTTTAATTCCACGAATTTCTGGTGGTAGAATTCCTGCCTATGAACTTCTCATAAATAATAATGCTATCTCAAATTTAATTCGGGAAAAAAGAACCCATGAAATCAATACGGTAATAGAAACCTCTTCTGGAGAAGGTATGGTGGATCTGAATAGATCTTTGATTGACCTTGTTTCTAGAGGAGAAATTAGTATGGAAAGCGCTTATCAATATTCAATTAATCCTAAAAGTTTAGAACGTATGTTATAAAATTATGTTATTTAAATATGAAGCAATTACAAATAATGGTGAAAAGAAAGTAGGATCTGTTGAAGCAGCTTCAAGGGATTTAGCCATTGCTGCAGTTCAACGCCAGAGTTTAATCATTGCTTCAATTAAAGAAGATAAAGGTAGAAAAAGTTTTAGTGAGATTTCCTTTTTTGGAACTTCTATTAAAATGAAAGATGTCGTGATAATGTCAAGACAGATTTCAACACTTTTTGAAGCTCAAGTTTCAGCTCTAAAAGCTTTTACTTTATTAGCTACTAATACAGAGAATAAGGCTCTGGTCAAAATTTTAGATAATGTTGCTGAGAATATCCAAGCTGGTTCTACAATTTCAGTTGCTCTAGCTAAACATCCAGAGGTTTTCTCTGATTTTTATGTGAATATGATTAAGGCTGGGGAAGAATCAGGAAATTTAAATCAAACCTTTTTATATCTAGCTGATTATCTTGATCGTCAATATCAACTTACTAGTAAAACCAAAAATGCTCTCATTTATCCTGGTTTTGTTATAGGTGTTTTTCTTGTAGTAATGACTTTGATGTTCGTTTTTATTGTTCCTAAACTAGAGTCAATAATTAAAGAATCAGGTCAAGCTATTCCACTTTCAACTAAAATAATAATGGGAATTAGTAATTTGTTTGTTAATTATTGGTTATTCTTAGTGATGGGGATTCTGGCTTTTATTATATACATAATAAGATTAATAAGAACAAAATCAGGTAGAAGATATTTAGATAGTCTTAAAATAACATTACCCATTTTGAGAAATATTTACATTAAGCTTTATTTATCTCGTATTGCCGATAATATGGATACTATGCTTTCATCAGGAATTCCTATTCTGAGAGCTATTGAATTAACGAGTGCTGTTGTTGGTAATCATATTTTTGAGGATATCTTAAAGGAAGTGGCTAAAGCTGTTAGAGGAGGAAGCTCACTCTCAGATGCCTTTTCTAAACACATAGAAATTCCACCCATAATGGCTGGAATGATACGGGTTGGAGAAGAAACTGGTTCATTAGATAATATTTTAAAGACCCTTGGAAATTTTTATAGTCGCGAAGTAAATGATGCCGTGGACACCCTGGTTAGTTTGATTGAACCATTAATGATAATAGTTCTCGGTCTGGGTGTTGGGCTTCTTTTAACCTCTGTCTTGATGCCGATTTACAATATAGCTGGCGGTATTAATTAAATTGTTATCCACAATTGATCTTAGCTTGTACTTTTCTTCTAGTTATGTGATATAATAAATATATTATAAGGTCGTGTTTTTTAAAGTTTAAAATTAATAAAATTATAATTTTAATATGAAGAATAAAAATAAAGGTTTCACTCTTATAGAACTTTTGGTTGTTATCGCCATCATTGGTATTTTAGCTTCAGTAGTTCTTGCTTCTTTGAATACCGCTAGAGCGAAAGGAGCAGATGCAGCTATCAAAGCAAATCTTAATAATACAAGGGCTCAAGCGGAATTGTTTTATGGTGATAATAATAACACCTATCTACCTGCCACTGGTGCTACTGCATTAAGTGGAGTGGTTGCTTGCCCAACCGCAGGTAGTACTGCAACTATGGTAGGGAAAAGTCCTAATATCTCCAAGGCTATTGCTCAGGCAACGAGCTTAGGTTCTGGAGGGAATGCTTGTTATAATACAGCGAATGCATGGGCTGCTGCTGTGACTCTCAAAACAGATGCTAAAAAAGCTTGGTGTGTAGATTCAACTGGACAATCACAAGAAGAAACTTTAACTACAGCAAAAGATGCTACTGGAGCAATTAGTTCCACTGGAGCTTGTAATTAGTTTGTTTTTATGTTATTTAAAAAACCACCCTACAGGGTGGTTTTTTAAATAAGAATGGACGATTATAATTCCAATGATTTTTTTGTAAATAATGTTTTTATTTAACATTTTATAATGTTATAATACCAACATGTACATACTTACTTTTATTTTAATCTTTTTATTCGGAGCAATCATTGGCAGTTTTTTAAATGTGGTAATTTATAGATTTAATACTGGTAAAAGTATTGTTAAAGGTCATTCTATTTGTATGTCCTGTAATAAAAATCTTCGTTGGTATGAATTAATTCCTATTCTTTCTTTTTTGATTCAATCAGGTAAATGTCGACGTTGTTCAAGTCGTATCTCATTTCAATATCCGCTGGTTGAATTTTTAACAGGGATATTGTTTGTTTTACTTGCTTTTCATTTTTTACCTTTACTTTCTTTTTCATTTTTTACCTTTACTTTCTTTTTCATTTTTTACGCCTTTATTTTCTCATTGTTAATAGTTATTTCATTTTATGATATTCGTCATAAAGTTATCCCGGAAAAATTGATATTCTTATTTATTCTATTCTCATTCATTTCTATTTTTATATCTTATTCAAACAATGGGTTAGCTTTAATCTTTCCATCTTCTTTAGCTTTTTTATCCGGACTAATATATGCGTTACCTTTTGCTATTCTTTGGTTAGTTTCTAAGGGTAAATGGATGGGGTTAGGTGATACCAAATTAATTCTTGGTATTGGTTGGATTCTTGGGATAACGAATTCTCTGGTGGCATTAGTATTAGCTTTTTGGATTGGAGCTATTATTGGTTTAGCTTTAATTTTTATTTATAAAAATAAGGAGAAACATATTGGCTTAAAAACAGAAATTCCATTCGCTCCATTTTTAATTATCGCTACCTTGATTACATTTTTATTTAATATAAGTATTATTTCACTACTTAATCTATTTCGTTTTTAATTTTTTTTGATGTTCAATTTTTCCAAAAAATTTAAGTTTCATTTCAGAGATCTGCATAAAGGACTAACTCTCATTGAACTTTTAGTTGTTTTGGCTATTTTTTCCGTTGTTAGTTCAATGGTAATGTTTGACTATGGAGGTTTTAGATCAACAACCTCAACTCAAAATTTAGTGAATGATATTGCTCTATCTATTCGTAAAGCTCAAAGTTCTGCCATTGGAGTTGTAAAAGTGGATTCTACTTTCCAGTATGGACATGGAATACATTTTTCAGTCAATAAGCTTTCTAACTCAATGATTGGTTCTAATAAATCTTTTATTTTATTTACCGATATTGGTAATTCTGGTTATTATAAAAATAATAATAATAGTTCTAATTGTAATAGTCCAATGTCTAATAACGAATGTGAGGAGATGCTTAATATCAAGGGTCCTGATAAAATTTCAAGTTTTTCTATATATCAAAATGGAGTTAGAAATGTAAAACATAACGGGTTTTTAGACATTGTTTTTACCAGACCAAACCCTGATGCTAGTTTTTGTTATAGAAGTACTATGAATTCGCCTTGTACCCAGACCTCAACTTTGGCTTCAAGCATCACAATTACAATCACAAATGATCAAGATTCTAAACAACCAATTACTAAAAAAATAACAGTTTGGAATACTGGGCAAATAAGTGTTCAGTAAAATATAAAATGTATTTTTAAAATGAATAATAAAAAATACGATAAAATACAAAAGTTTCAATCAAAAAGGGGATTTACTCTTATTGAATTGATGGTTTCTACCTCAATTTTTATGATCGTTATGTTAGTTGCCATTGGGTCACTCTTAGTAACATCTAATGCAGCTAAAAAATCTTATTCTTTAAATTTTACCATGGATAATTTGGGTTTTGCTGTGGAAAGTATGTCACGTTCTCTCAGAATGGGAACTAATTATACTTGTAGTTCCTCAAGTATAATCTTAGGAAGTAATCTCTTACCCAAAGACTGCCCAAATGGTGGGACTATGATAGCTTTTATTCCAGCTGAAGCATCTAGTAATGATCGTACTGCTTATAAACTAGAATCAAACACAAATGGCACAAAAACAATCCAACGTTGTAAGACATCTGCTAATGGAATTTCTTGTGAAGATATGGTCTCTCCCACTATCCATATAGATATGTTAAAATTTTTTGTAAGAGGATCTTCTCCAACTGATCTTATCCAACCAAGTGTTTATATGCTTTTAAGAGGATCAGTTACTATTAAAGAGAAAATAACCTCATTTGCTATTCAGACATTAATATCACAACGCACGGCAGAATAATAAATATGAAATTAAATCATAAACAAAAAAATAAATTTATCTTTTCTTGGAAAAAAAATTTTAATAAATTTAATCAAGGGTTTACTCTTGTTGAAACTATGGTTGCAGTTTTTATATTAACAATTGCCTTAACTTCTTTTCTAAGTTTAACCTCTAGGAGTTTATTTGCTGCTCGATATGCTAGAAATGAAATGACTGCTAGTTATTTATTACAAGGAGCTGTTGATTATATAAGAAATGAACGTGATTCAATAGCTTTCCAACAACAATTTAGTGGTGGTGGTTGGATAAAATTCCTTAATAGATTTGGATATGTTTCCGCTACCTCTTCTGGTCCATGTTTTTCAACCAATGGTTGTTATTTTGAAGTAAATGCAAAAAATCCTGTGATAAATAAATGTAATACGAACCCTTCATTCGGAACATTGAAATGTCCTATTTTCTATTATGATAAAACTGCCTCAAATAATAGTAATAGTTTTTATAATTATGATAAAAGTGGTGTCCCTTCACATTTTAAAAGAAAGATTTTCTTAAAATTGAGCTCTGCTAATTATCCTTATGAGTTGGATGTTACAGCTACAGTTGAGTGGTTAAATGGAAATGTTGTTCGTTCAAGATCATTACATACAAGTTTATTAAATTGGATGGGTGCTAAATAAAAAATTAAGAAAATGAAAAAATTTATAAGACAAAAAATTTTTATTTTATTAGAAACACAAGGACAAAAAGGTTATGCTCTTTTGTTTACAGTTATTTTAGTTAGTATAATTTCGCTTATTGGTTTAGGTTTATCTAATACAATATATAAGCAAGTAATGCTTTCTTCTGAGGCGAAAGATTCACAATTGGCTTTTTATCAATCAGATATGGCTATGGATTGTGCTTTATATGTTGATAATCAAACTAATGATTTAACGAGTGGTAAAGCAAATTTTATTTGCGGTATTGATAAAAACGGTCAGCCTTATACTTTAAATATAGGGACTGTAATAACACAAAATCAAACTATTTATAGCTTAAATCCATCTAGTTTAATTTCTGATTCTACTAATCCTTGTTTTCGTATAAATATAACTAAGGATAATTCTACTAATAAAACAGCTACGACCATTATGGCTAATGGTTATAATATCTGTAATGTAAATAATAGTAGAACTGTTGAGAGAACGATTGAAGTTCAATATTAAATAATATGAATAATTTTTCAGCTCAAAACCGCATACAAAAACTTCGGGATGAAATATCTCGTCTACGTTTTTTGTATCATGTTAAAAATGATCCGAAAGTTACTGATGATGTTTATGAATCTTTAACTAGAGAGTTACATCTTTTAGAGAAAAAGTATCCACAATTTACAGATGAAAATAGTTCCATAAATCGTGTAGCGGGAGAACCCTTGGACAAGTTTATAAAAGTTCAACACAATTCCAGAATGTTTTCTATGAATGATGCTTTTAGTAAAAAAGAAGTAGAAGAATGGGAAAATCGTATTTCTAAATTAATTAAAAAACCATATTCATATTTTTGTGAGTTAAAACTTGATGGTCTTTCAGCTTCTTTAATATATGAAAACGGTATTTTTATCCGAGGGGCTACTAGAGGAAATGGATTAATAGGGGAAGATGTAACAATGAATTTAAGGATGATAGAAACAATTCCCTTAAAACTTAAATATCCTTATCCTAAATATATTGAAGTTAGAGGAGAAGTTGTTATGCCTAAAAGAGTATGGCGATTTTTAAATGAAAAACAAAAAAAACTAGGTAAACAACCTTTTGCTAACACTAGAAATGCTGCTGCTGGTAGCCTCCGTCAACTTAATCCCAGAGTCGCTCAAGAAAGGAAGCTTGATTTTTTTGCATGGGATTTAGTTGATTTAAAACTAGACAATAATAAAGAATTATTAATTAAACATTC
>CAYNYY010000007.1:7950-11458 GCA_964401625.1 uncultured Candidatus Saccharibacteria bacterium | reverse complement strand
GATATTACTGTAAATGTAGGTCGGACGGGGGTTCTTACTCCTCTTGCCCATTTTAACCCGACATCAGTAGCGGGATCAGTTATTTCTAAAGCTACTTTACATAATTTAGACCAAATAAATCGTTTAAATATTAGAATAGGAGATACTGTTGTAATACAAAAAGCAGGGGATGTAATTCCAGAGGTTGTTGAAACTTTAACTAAATTAAGAAATGGAAAAGAGAAAAAGTTTAAAATGCCAACCTTATGCCCTGTTTGTAATTTTAAGGTAGAAAAAAAAGAAAACAAAGCGAAAAATAATTCATTATCTAATTCTGTTGCTTTTTATTGTACAAATAAGAATTGTCCTGCTAGAAATCAGCGCAGTCTAGAACATTTTATTAATATTTTTGAAATATATGAAATTGGACCTAAAATAATTAAAAGACTTAAAGACGAAGGTTTAATTAGTGATGCCTCTGATTTTTTCAGTCTTGAAAAAGCTGATTTATCAGGGTTAGAAAGGTTTGGAGAAAAATCAGCTGATAATATAATTTTATCAATCAAATTACATAAAAAGGTTGCACTTTGGCGTTTCATTTATGCTTTAGGAATAATTCATGTTGGAGAACAAACAGCACAAGATTTAGCTAACCATTTTTCTTCTCTAAAGAAAATAATGGAAGCATCTGTTGAAGAAATAGTTGAAATAGAAAATGTCGGACCCATTGTAGCTAAAAGTATTTTTGAATTTTTCCACAATAAGATGAATTTAATTTTTATTCAAAAACTCTTAAAGAATGGAATAGTAATTTTTAATAAAAAAATAAAAACTAAAAAACTTCATAATAAAACCTTTGTTTTAACCGGTACGCTTTCATCTATGTCCAGAGAAGAAATAAAGAAAAAAATTACTGAAAATGGAGGCAAAATATTAAGTTTAGTTTCAGTAAATACAGATTATGTTGTTGTTGGAGCTAACCCAGGAAATAAATATATCAGTGCTAAAAAACTTGGAATTAAAATTTTATCTGAAACTGAATTTTTGAAAATGATTTAATTATGCTATTCTAAGATTATGAAATTAGAGGAAATCGAAAAATTATCAGTTCTAGCTAGAATTGATATAAATAAGGAAGAAATGGTTGGGTTAGCTAAAGATTTTGATTCAATTTTAGCTTATGTTGACCAAATTCAAGAAGTTGCTAAGTTAATTCCCGTAGATTCCCAGCAAGAAAAAAAATCTAATTCTCACTTGCCATTTAATAATATCCTCCGCGAAGATAGTATAACTGAAAATCCCCAAAAATATTCTGATAAAATAATTAAGGAAATGCCAGACAAAGAAGGTCGTTTCTTAAAAGTGAAACAGATTTTATGATTGATTTAGAAAAATTAACAATAGAAAAAGCTCATAATTCTTTGAAAGAAGGTAAATTCTCGGTGGCGGATTTAATAAATGCTTATCTAGAAGTTATTAAACAGAAGAATAAAGATATTAATGCTTATCTAGAAATATATAATGATATTTCTAATCAGATTAAAAAAGCCCAAGAAATATTTGATAAAGGAGAAGATACTTTAATGACCGGAATACCTGTTGCTATTAAAGATAATATCTTATTTGATGGTCATATAGCTTCAGCTTCTTCAAAAATCCTTGAGAATTATAAAGCCACTTATGATTCTTTTGTTATTGAAAAGTTAAAGAAGGAAGGAGCTATTATTCTCGGTAGAACTAATATGGATGAATTTGCTATGGGTTCGTCAACTCAAACTTCAGCTTATGGAATAACTAAAAATCCTCACGATTTATCTCGTGTCCCTGGAGGTTCATCTGGTGGTTCGGCTACAGCTGTAGCTAGTAATATGGCTTTAGTTTCCCTTGGAACAGAAACCTGTGGTTCTGTTAGACAGCCATCTTCTTTCTGTGGGTTAGTTGGACTAAAGCCAACATATGGATCGGTTTCTCGATATGGGATAATTGCAATGGGTAGCTCTCTCGACCAAGTTGGAAGTATGGGAAAAAATGTTAATGATGTCGAAATAATTTTTAATACAATAAATGGTTATGATAAAAAAGATAGTACTTCAATCCCCAATAAATTACGTGATACAAAAGATGATTCTCTTAAAAAGAAGCTAGGGATTCCACGAGAATTTTTAATTGGTGGTGGTATGGATAAGGAAGTCTTACAAAACTTTGAAGAAAGTTGTAAAAAATTAGAAAAAGCAGGCTATGAAATTATTGATGTCTCATTGCCTTTAATCAAATATTCATTAGCGGTTTATTATATTATAATGCCAGCAGAAGTTTCTAGTAATTTAGCTCGTTATGATGGAATACGTTATGGTTTATCTATGGATGCTGATAATTTATATGATGTTTATGCCAAAACCCGTCGTATTGGATTTGGAAAAGAAGTAAGAAGGCGAATTCTTCTCGGAACTTATATTTTATCTCATGGTTATTATGATGCTTATTATAATACAGCTATCAAAGCTCGTAATGCTATTAGTGAAGAGTTAAATAATATTTTTAAAGAGGTAGATGCAATTTTAACCCCAACTGTTCCATTTCTTCCTTTCAAATTAGGAGAAAAGTTAGATGATCCTGTAGCTATGTATCTTTGTGACATTTTTTCAGCTCCAGCCAACTTAGCTGGTATTCCAGCAATATCTTTACCTTCTGGAAAGAATAAAGAAGGATTACCTTTTGGAATTCAAATTACAACAAAATATCTTCGTGAAGATATTTTGTTTACAATTGGAAGAGATTTTGAAAAACTAGTTTAAATAAAGTTTAATAAATGAACATAGAAATGATATACTATAGATAAGGTTACTTTCAAACTAAGGTAATTTCTTGATTAACTTTATAAACTTTATATAAGAAAAATACAACAAACAACATGGATCAAATTAAATTGCCACAACCAATATTTGAACCTCATTATCTGAACTTAAATTTTATCTTTGAGAAAGTTTATTCAGTTTTGAAGCCAATATTTGATTTCATCGTTAATCCTAATACTTGGAAAATAATTGGGATTATTTTAATAATAATTTCAATTTTTTTTATAGCTATCATTATCTTTTCACTCGTTCGTTTATTTGAAATGCAGACTCAAGAGAAATTAGAAACAAATCATAAAATCGAAGAGATGGTTAAGAAAGAAAATGAAAGAAGACAGAGAGAAAATCCAAGATGGCACCATATTTTAGATTTAAATGAAAGTCAAGATGAATCTAGTTGGAGAATGAGTATTATTGAAGCAGATGCTATGCTTGAAGAATCTTTAAAAAATAAAGGAATACCAGGTGAAAATGTTGCTGAGCTTTTAGAAGCGGCTAGATCTAATGGTTATTCTCATATACAAGATATTTGGAATGCTCATTTAATCAGAAATGAAATTGCCCATAGTGGGTCTAAATACTCATTATCTAAAATTGAAGCTCAAAGAGCTATAAAAATGTACCGAAACTTTTTTGAAGAAATAGGAGCAATATAAAAAACACCGCAATTAAGA
>CAYNYY010000007.1:0-7850 GCA_964401625.1 uncultured Candidatus Saccharibacteria bacterium | reverse complement strand
GTACCGAAACTTTTTTGAAGAAATAGGAGCAATATAAAAAACACCGCAATTAAGATTATGATGTTTAAGGTAGCAAGAACGGTTCTTGCTACTATTTATCTATAAGCTCAGCGCAGTTGCGCAAGAACCGTTCTTGCGCATTTGATTTCACATAAGATTAAATCAGATTATTTGAATCCCTTTAACACACATTCCTTTACATTAGTTGGAAATTCAAAATTATCAATCTCATTTTTTTCTATCCATTTTACATCCATAGTATCTTCTAACGGTTTTGCTTCTCCTGATTTATATTTACAAAGAAATATTAAAGCTAGAACATTATCTCCGTTATTACTCCCAATAAAAGTATTATCATGTACTAAAATAATATCATCAAATATTTTAACCCCTACTTCTTCTGCAATCTCTTTTTTTAGATTTTCCAATAAAACATTATGTTCTATACCTGTAGATTCTATTTTTCCACGAATTAATTATACTATATTTCCTTGCGCAGTCGAAGGGACTCGAACCCTCAACCTCCCGCGTGACAGGCGGGTGCTCTAACCAGTTGAGCTACGGCTGCATTATGTATTTCACTAAAATTAACTAATTACTAAACTTAACTCTTATCACCCGCCTTGGCGGATGCTCGCTGTATTCTAATTGAGTTGAGCCCTGCCTGCCGGCAGGCAGGTACGGCTGCATTATTATGTATTTCACTAAACTTAACTAATTACTAAACTTAACTCTTATCACCCGCCTTGGCGAATGCTCGCTGTATTTTAACTGAGTTGAGCCCTGCCTGTCGGCAGGCAGGTACGGGCTGCATATATTTTCTTAAACAATATCATAAATAAAAAATATTCTATTTATGGTGTCGGCGGGAGGACTCGAACCTCCGACCTCGGGCTTATGAGTCCCGCGCTCTAACCAGCTGAGCTACGCCGACAAAAAACTAAACACTGTCTTTCCCTTAACTTAACTTCTCAATATTCGCATGTTAACCAAAACAGCTACGCCGACAAAAAACTAAACACTGTCTTTTAATTTAAAAAGATCAAAAAATCAATTGATTTTCGACTAGGACACATTTTGGCATGTCACTTGCCGAATTGTTGCGGGGGACCGAATCGAACGGCCGTCTCAAGGTTATGAGCCTTGTGAGATACCTCTTCTCTACCCCGCTATGTTTTACACTACTTCTCTACCCCGCTATATTAGATAAATACTAAATATTATAATTAACTTAATTACAATACTCGTTATTGTACTAGAAATTAGAAATTTTGCAATGTTTGGAAATATCAATTAATTATAGTATTCTTATTTAGTATCGTTTTATAAATAAGCCGTCATAGCTTAGTGGCAAAGCACTCCCTTGGTAAGGGAGAGAGCGTGAGTCCGATTCTCACTGACGGCTCCCTAAAACTACCCTGACTATCTTGTTTATCGATTGGTCTGTAGTTAATCACGATAGTTTTAGTTTAATTTGTCTTATCAGAGCCGAAGTAGCTCAGTTGGTAGAGCAGTCCCTTCGTAAGGGAAAGGTCGCGAGTTCAATTCTCGCCTTTGGCTCTGATGAGATTAATTAAAATTATTTTTTTAATGATTTTATATCTTGTAATAGATATTCAAATTAAAAAATTATGATAGAAAAGAAAAAAATTAAAATTTTGAAACTTGGTGGAGCTTTTTTTGACCCTAAACACATTAAGAATTTTTTCAAATTTTTTAATGAACAAAAAAATGAAATATATGTAGTTTCGGCAGTAAAAGGGGTTACCCGGTTATTAGAAATGATTTATCAGATAAAAACTCAAAAAGATGTTGGAGAAGAATACAAAAAAGAAGTAGCCAATCTTTCCATTGAGGGATTTATAAAAATTCATCAAGAATTAATTAATAATTTATTTGAAGAAGAACAAAGAACTACCTTTAAAAAAGTTTTCGATTCTTTAGTTGAAGATCTTAAAAATACAATTTTTGATAATTTTGAAAACCAAGAAAAATATTATTCAAAAATATTAAAATTTGGAGAACTTGCTAGCTCTAAAATTCTAAGTGCTTATCTCTCTCAAATTGGGAGTAAAAATATTTGGTTTGATGCCAGAGATTATGTTCTAACTGATGATAATCACAAAAAAGCTCAAGTTGTGTTGGTCCGTAATGATTTTAAAAAGTTATTTCAAAAAGCTCCAACCCTTGTAACTCAAGGTTTTATTGGGAAATCAGTTACAGGTCATGACACTGTTCTTGGTTATGATGGAAGCGATCGAAGTGCATCAGAATTCGCTATAACACTTTCAAAAGAGGTAGAATTAGACATTGAGATTACATTTTTTAAAGATGTTATTGGAGTTTTTAAGGGAAATCCTAAAGAAGAATCAAATCTTGAGATGTTTTCTGTTTTAACTTATAAAGAATATTTATTATTAGTAGAACAAACAGGTTCTTTCGTAGTTAGGCCAGATTCTATTTCTGCTTTAGCCAAAGCTGAAAACAAAATTATAACAAAAATTAAATCATATATTGATGTAGATAATTCTGGAACTATCATTAGTCATTAATAGTGAGATAAAAGTAAAAATTAGTTATAATGGATTAATGATGATAAAGAATGAAACTACTAGTAAAATACAAATAGAAATAGATAAACTAGAGAAACAAATGGCTCAAGTTGGGTTTTGGGAAGATAAAATTCTAGCACAGGAAACTATCAAACGTATCTCTTTTTTAAAAAATGAGATTTTAGGTGTGAAAAAATATGATAAGAAAGATGCTATTCTTTCTATATTATCTGGAGCTGGAGGAGATGATGCTGAAGATTTTTCGGCCATGCTACTTCGTATGTACTTGAAATATATTGAGAAAATGGGATGGCAGGTTAGTTTACTTCATGAAAATAAAAATGATAATGACGGATATCGAAATGTTTCTATTCAAATAGTTGGTAATTCTAAAGATATTGGAGTCTATGGAACCCTTAAGAATGAATCAGGTGTTCATAGATTAGTTCGTATTTCACCTTTTAATGCTAATGCTAAGAGGCATACATCCTTTTCTTTAGTAGAGGTTATTCCTAAATTAGATAAAGATGATCCCAACATAAAAATATCCCCAGAAGATATTAAAATTGAATTTTCTAAATCCAAAGGTCCAGGTGGTCAAAATGTCAACAAAAGAGAAACAGCTGTTAGAATTATTCATACTCCGACAAACATTTCAGTTCATGTTTCTACTGGTCGTACTCAAGAAGAGAATAGAGGAAGAGCAATGGAAATGCTTAAAGGAAAACTTTTTAAGAAATATGAAGAAAATAAACGAAAAGAGAAAGAAGGGTTATCTATTTCCAAAATAGTTAATATTGAGTGGGGGAATCAAATTCGTTCTTATGTTCTACATCCTTATAAATTGATAAAAGACCATCGAACAGGGGTCAGTGTCCATGATATAGAAGCTGTTTTAGAAGATGGTGAATTAAATGAATTTATAGAAGCAGAGAAAGATTTATAGTTTTGTCTATTACTATAAATAAGTTATAATATCTGTATCATTCCGAATCAATAAATAATCAACAATGATTTATTTTAATAATGTCACAAAAAAATATAAAAATACTGCATCCTTAGAAGATGTAACTTTTTCTGTCACGCAAGGAGAATTTGTTTCTATTATTGGACATTCAGGTGCTGGAAAAACAACCTTGATTAAACTTTTCTTAGCTGAAGAAAAACCAACAGATGGAACTATTTTTTATGAATCAACAGATATCCATAAACTTTCAAATAGAAAATTAACTAAATTTCGCCAGAAAATAGGCGTTATTTTCCAAGATTTTCGGCTCTTACACAATAAAACAGTCTATGAAAATATTGCTTTTGTAATGGAAGCAATTGGTAAAGAAGATTATGAAATTACTCAAGATGTTCCTCATGTTCTAGAACTTGTTGATCTAACAAATAGAATGCATCATTACCCGCACCAACTTTCTGGTGGAGAAAAACAGAGATTAGCAATTGCTCGAGCTATTATTAATCAACCTGAAATAATAGTAGCTGACGAACCAACTGGGAACCTTGATTCTACTAATACAAGTGAAGTCATATCCATTTTAAAAAAGATTAATGATTTAGGGACAACTATTATTTTGACTACTCATAATAGAGATGTAATTAATCAAATAAAGAGAAGAGTTATTATAATTGAGAATGGTCATATTATTCGTGATGATAATGATGAGAAGTATATGATATAATAATTCTATGTTATTTACTAATATAAAAAGAATTATACGTTCTGGTTTCAAGAATTTTATTCGTGGTGGATTTACCTCTATCGCTAGTATTTTAGTTATGGTTGTTACTCTTTTTGTCATTACTTCTTTGATTTTTGTTCAAGCATCATTAAATTCTTCTCTTAATAACATCAAACAAAAAGTAGATGTAACCATTTATTTTGTTCCAGGGGCCAAAGAATCAGCCATAAAAAATGTAGAATCATCACTAGAGAAATTACCAGAAGTTAAGGATGTTACCTATACTTCACAAGAGACAGCCCTTATTAATTTTAGGGCAAAACATGCTAATGATTATTTAACCTTACAAGCATTAGATGAATTAGATAAAAATCCATTAGGTGCTTCTCTTAGTATTAGAGCCCAAGATCCATCCCAATATGGGAGTATTGTTAATCATTTTAGTAGTGATGGTGCTATCTCAAAAGGGGCACTGACAATTATAGATAAAATTGATTACAATCAAAATAAAGTTATAATTAATAAGTTAAATTCAATTATAGCCGGAGCAAACAAACTAGGACTTATTGTTTCGCTCATTATGATTTTAATTTCAATTATAGTCACCTTTAGTACTATCAGACTTGTCATATTTATGTCGCGTGAGGAAATAACTACAATGAAGCTTGTTGGAGCTCTCGGTAAATATGTACAAGGTCCATTTATTGTTTCGGGTATTTTAGTTGGATTAACGGCTAGTCTAATTACTATAATATTATTCATCCCAATTTCTATTTGGTTAGGTAGCCATATGACTGATTTCCTAGGTATTAACTTGTATTCATACTATGAATCTAATTTCTTACAGATATTTATTATTATGTTAAGCTCTGGAATTCTTATTGGAGGAATTTCAAGTGCTTTAGCCACTACACATTATTTACGAAAATAAGCTATGAATAATCCTCAAGATAAGAATAAGGGAGTCAAAATGCCACAATGTAAATACATTTTTGTAATTGGTGGAGTTATTTCTGGCGTTGGCAAAGGGGTTGCTGCTTCAGCTATCGCTCGTATTTTATCTGACCGTGGTCAAGTAGTAACTTCTGTTAAAATTGATCCATATATTAATATGGATGCGGGAACAATGAATCCAACTGAACATGGTGAAGTTTTTGTTTTAGATGATGGTTATGAGACCGATCAAGATATGGGTAATTATGAACGTTTCCTGGATGTTGATTTAACAAATGAAAATTATATGACGACTGGTCGTGTATATCAGAGTGTTATTAATCGCGAACGTAATTTAGAATATAAGGGTAAATGTGTAGAAGTTGTTCCGCATATTCCGTTGGAAGTTATTGGTCGTATTGAAAAAGCTAGAGATTTAGCCAAAGCTAATGTTGTTATTATTGAAATTGGTGGAACAGTTGGAGAATATCAAAATATGCTTTTCTTAGAAGCCGCTCGAATGATGAAAATCAAATATAAAAAAGGAGTTTTTTTTGTTATGGTATCTTTTTTGCCAATTCCTTCAAAAATAGGAGAAATGAAAACTAAACCAACTCAATACGCAGTTAGAACTCTTAATTCTTCAGGTATTCAACCAGATGTAATAATAGCTCGTAGCAAACTCCCACTTGATAATCGTCGTAAAGAAAAAATCTCAATGTTTTGTAATGTTCCCATAGAAAATGTTATCTCGGCTCCTGACGTAGATAGTATTTACGATATTCCAATTAATTTTGAGAAAGAAGGGCTAGGGGATATGATTTGTAATAATACTGGTATGACCTGCGACACTTCTCATAATAAAGGTTCTATAATATGGTCTAAATTTGCTAAATCTGCCCATAGCTTTAATAACGAAGTTCATATTGCAATTGTTGGTAAATATTTTAATACGGGGGAGTTTACTCTCTCTGATTCGTATTTGAGCGTAATTGAAGCCATTAAATATTCTGCCTACTTGTTTAAAAGTAAACCAATTTTAACTTGGGTTTCTGCAGTTGATTTTGAAAAGGATTCCAAATCTATAAAAAAACTTTCAAAATTTGATGGCATTATTATCCCTGGAGGATTTGGTTCTCGTGGTATCGGAGGAATGCTTAAGACAATAGAATATGCTCGTAAACATAAAATTCCTTATTTTGGATTATGTTATGGGATGCAGTTATTAGTTATAGAATATGCTCGTAATGTACTTGGCTTGAAAGATGCTAATACTCGTGAAATAAATCCTAAAGCTAGAGATATTATTATTGATGTTATGGAGGATCAAAAGGAAAAAATTAAAAATAAGAAATTTGGTGGAAGTATGAGATTAGGCGCTTACCCTGCTAAATTGAAAAAAGGGACAATTGCAGAAATGGCTTACCAGAAAGCTTCTAATAAAAATAAAAACCCTAAATCTATATCTGAACGTCATAGACATCGTTATGAAGTGAATAATTTATATAGAGAATCTTTAGAAAAAGCAGGACTCGTTTTTTCAGCACTTTCTCCTAATGGTCAACTTTGTGAAATCGCTGAATTATCACAAAAAAAACATCCCTTCTTTTTAGGAACTCAGTTTCATCCAGAATTTAGGGCTCGACCATTACACCCTCACCCTCTTTTCACAGCTTTTATTAAAGCTTGTTTAAAGAATAAGAAAAAAGCAAATTAAATTTTCATAGTTATCATACGAATTTAATATAAAGTATCTTCACCATCCCTTAATTTACTTTTCTTGATTATTTCTAAGATCCGATCTTCATCGTCTGTAATAGTATAGATATTTAAATCATCAGAATTAATTGTATTGTATTTTTTAAGTAAAACTTCCTCTATTACTTTTTCTAATGGGTTCCAATATTCAGAACCAAAAAGAATAACGGGAATTCGTCCAATTTTATCTGTTTGTTCTAAGGTTAATACTTCAAAGAGTTCATTAAAAGTACCAAAACCGCCAGGACAAAAAATACAAACTTCAGTTGTGTAAGACATAGAAACTTGTCGAGCAAAAAAGAAATAAAATGGAACCTCTTTTGTCAAATATTTATTTGCTTTCTGCTCACGAGGTAATCTAATTGTTAAACCTATAGATTCTCCCCCAGCTTCATATGCTCCACGTGAAGCAGCTTCCATTATTCCTCCTCCACCACCAGATAAGATAGTATAACCAAGCTCTTTTGAAATGCGATAAGCTAATTTTTGAGTTTTTTTATAAACTTCATGATCTTCTTTGAAACGAGCTCCACCATAAAATGTAACTGAAGCCTTAACATCTTTCATGGCATCTATTCCTTGTTTGAATTCTTCTTGAATTATATGAAGTTTAGTTTCTTCATCGTCATCGTTAGTTAAAGTAATACAGCCATTTTTAATATCCTCAGATGTTATATGTTTAAGATTATATTTTTTTTCTTTATCAATCACAGGTTTAATCTTACCTTAATTAAATAATATTTTCAAATTGCCTTTTCGTAATTTTATGCTAATATATTTTTAGATAGGAAATTATTGCCAGATCGTCTAATGGTAGGACACATCTCTCTGGAGGATGTTATCTTGGTTCGAGTCCAAGTCTGGCAGCATATATTTTATGAAAATCATAAATAGTTTTATACCAATAATATAAAACCAA